>NZ_JBITIH010000014.1:0-231559 GCF_044458865.1 Micromonospora sp. NPDC050417 | reverse complement strand
CGCCGCGATCTGGCACAACCGGACCACCGGCCAACCCGTGACCAGGTCCCTGATCGCCTACGACCACTGACCAGAGATAGGACTTACTCGTCTAGTGATGGTGGGAGAGCAGTTCGTGCGGGTCGTCGCCGCCTGAGCGGGCCGGGTCCGCGTGCACGGAGGCGCCCGTGAGTCGGGGTACGGCGTGAATCAGCCGGTGCTCGGCGGCGACCGCGATCCGATGCCCCTGGGCCACCGTCAGATCACCGTCGATGGTGATCGCACACTCCGCGTGCAGTTGGTGACCGATCCAGCGCAGCCGTACCGTGCCGACGTCGGTAACGCCCGGGGTGGCGAGCAACGCCGCTTCGGCGGTGTCGACCAGGGCCGGGTCAACCGCGTCCATCAGCCGCCGGTAGACCGACCGGGCGGCGTCACCGAGCACCACCAGGATCGCCACCGTGATCAGCAGCCCGACGGCCGGGTCCGCCCACCACCACCCGAGCGCGGAACCGCCGGCACCAAGCAGCACCGCCAGGGAGGTGAATCCGTCGGTACGGGCGTGCAACCCGTCGGCGACCAGCGCCGCCGAACCGATCCGCCGGCCGACGATGATCCGGTACCGGGCCACTAGTTCGTTGCCGACGAAGCCGATCAGGCCGGCTGCGGCCACGTACGGCAGGTGGTCGACCTCGCGCGGATCCAGCAACCGCGTGACGGCCTGGTAGCCGGCGAAGACCGCGGACGCGGCGATGGTCGCGACAATGGCGATTCCGGCGAGGTCCTCGGCCCGCCCGAACCCGTAGGTGTAGCGGCGGGTCGCGGCTCGCCGCCCGAGGAGGAACGCCACTCCCAGTGGTACGGCGGTAAGCGCGTCGGCGACGTTGTGCAGGGTGTCGCCGAGCAGTGCCACGGACCCGGACCAGAACACCACCGCAGCCTGCCCGGCGGCGGTCACCCCGAGGACCAGCAGCGAGATCCAGAGTGCCCGGATCCCGGCGTGTGAGGCAGCCAGCGCCGAATCGACCTTGTCGGTGGTGTCATGGGAGTGCGGGGTGAGCAGGTGCCGGACCCGCGACACGAGGCCCCGCCCGCCGGTGCTCGGCCCGTCACCATGGTGGTGGTCGTGGTGATGCTCGTGGTCGTGGCTCATCGCGTCCTCCCGGTCGGCGGGTCGCCCGACGGTGCTCGCCGGCCGGCAGGATATGCGCCAGTACGTGTGTGCGACAACGCGGTAACCGCGAGTGTTGGGCAACTACCGGGAAACGGCGTGCACACACCGGCCCGTGGAGCCTCCCAGGGGCGGCCCCACCACCTGTGGGTGAACGCCGAAGCACGAGGACCCGGCACCTGACCGAAGCCATCTGCCTGTTCGAGAAGACCCCGACCCGACCTCGCACGCGCAGTCGACCGGGCCGAGAACCACAGCTCGACACACCCACCACCGACCGCGGTGCACCACACCCGAGCCCGCGGCGATAACCTCAACCCATGACGATGCGGCCCATCAGGATCATCGGCGACGCCGTACTGCGCACCCCCTGCGAAACGGTCACCACCTTCGACGCGGAACTACGCGACCTGGTCACCGACCTGATGGACACCCTGCTCGGCGCCCCCGGCCGCGCCGGCGTCGCCGCACCGCAGATCGGCATCGGCGCCCGAGTCTTCGTCTACGACGCCGACGGACACCGCGGCCACCTGATCAACCCCACCCTGGAACTCTCCACCGAACTCCAGGACGACGACGAGGGCTGCCTCTCCATCCCGGGCCTCTACTTCCCGACCCCACGCGCGCTGCACGCCACCGCCCACGGCTTCGACCAGCACGGCGAACCCCGCACCATCAGCGGCACCGGCTTCCTCGCCCGCGCCCTCCAGCACGAAACCGACCACCTCAACGGGCGCCTCTACGTCGACACCCTGCGTGGCGACACCCGCCGCCGGGCACTACGAGAAATCCGCGCCGGCCGGTTCGCCTCACCCGGCACCAGCGCCTGACCCCCCGGGCCGATCACGCCAGCCACTGGTCGTAGCCGAGCTTCGTCACCAGGGCCAACACCACCACCAGCAACACCACCCGGACAAACCCCGAACCGCGCCGCAACGCCATCCGCGCGCCCACCGCCGCACCCAGCACGTTGCACGCCGCCATCGCCGCACCCAGCGTCCACCAGATATGCCCGCCGGACGCGAACACCACCAACGCCCCCAGGTTCGTCCCCGCGTTGACCAACTTCGCCATCGCCGAACCATGCACAAAATCCGCACCGACCAGGGCCGTGAACGTCAACACCAGGAACGTACCGGTACCCGGACCGATCAAACCGTCGTACAGGGCAATCACCCCGCCGGCGACCGCGACCGCCACGACGACCCGCCCACGCGTACGCTTCGACGGCTCCGCCACCACCCCCAGCCGGGGCCGCAACGTCACAAACAACGCCACCGCCACCAGCACCGCCAACACCACCGGCCGGTACGCCGGCCCCGGCACCACCCCAGCCAACGCCGCACCGACCCCGGCCATCACCACCGCCAGTCCCGCCGCCGGCCCCGCCAACCGCCAATCGATCTTCGTACGGCGGGCATACGTCACCGCCGCCGTCGCCGTACCCGCGATCGCCGCGAACTTGTTCGTCCCCAACGCCACCGGAAGCGGCAACCCCGGCGCGGCGATCAACAACGCCGGCAACAGCAGCAGACCCCCACCACCGACCACCGCGTCGACCCACCCGGCCGCCGCGGCCCCCACCAGCAACGTCGTCAACGCACCCGGATCCACGAGCGGGCATTATTCCGCCGCCCCGACCCACGACGAGCGACCCTGTGGTCAGCCTCACCCACCGCCCGGAACCCTGCCGATCACCGCCGCCGCAGCCGCAGCAACGCGATACCGGCCGCACCCAACAGCACAAACACCAACGCCGAACAGAGCAACAGCTTGAAGATCACCCAGAAACTGTCCCACAACAGCCCGTAAGGTGCAGAGGTGCGACTGGTCACCTTCAACCTGCTCCACGGCCGATCCCTACACGACGGCATGGTGGACCAGACCCGGCTGGCCGACACCGTCACCGCCCTCGACGCCGACATCCTCGCCCTCCAAGAAGTCGACCGCGACCAGTCCCGCAGCGGCCACCTCGACCTCACCGCCATCGCCGCCCAAGCCCTCGACGCACCCACCCACCGATTCGCCGCCGCCGTCGTCGGCACCCCCGGCGAAGGATTCCGCCCCCTCAACCACGAAGACGACGGCCACGGCGAACCCCTCTACGGAGTCGGCCTCGTCAGCCGCTACCCGGCCCGCGCCTGGCGCGTCACCCGCCTCACCCCGGCACCGCTACGCGCCCCCATCTACATCTCCGGCCCCGGCGGCGGCTTCACCCTGCTCCACGACGAACCCCGGGTACTCCTCGCCGCCGTACTCGACACCCCCCACGGACCCATCACCGCCGCCGCCACCCACCTCTCCTTCGTACCCGGCTGGAACCTCCGCCAACTCCGCCAGGTCGTCCGCGCCCTACGCGCCCTACCCGCCCCCCGCATCCTCCTCGGCGACCTCAACCTCCCCGCCCGACTCGCCACCCTCGTCTCCCGCTGGCACACCCTCGGCTGCCAACCCACCTACCCCTCCGCCGCCCCCCAGGTCCAACTCGACCACATCCTCGCCGACCCACGAGGCCGCCAACAGCTCCCCACCGTCACCGCCGTCACCACCCCCGCCGCCACCATCTCCGACCACCGACCCCTCGTCATCGACCTCGGCTGACCCACACCCCACCAACAAAACCGACAGCCGGGACCGAACCACCCAGCCGACACCATCCGTCGTACCCAAGCAGTAACATCGCCCCCCGGCGGCGTCCCCCGCGTCCGCCGGAAGGCGGACAACGGTGAACACCACGGCCCGACTCGCCGTCGACCTCGGCACCACCCACACCGTCGCGGTCATCCACCGTCCCGGCCAACCACCCCGGCCGCTCCTCTTCGACGGGACCCCACTCCTACCCAGCGGCATCTACCTCGACGCCGACGGCACCCCCCACACCGGCCGCGACGCCCACCGCCTCGCCAGCGGAGAACCCGACCGCTTCGAACCCCACCCCAAACGCCGCATCGACGAACACACCGTCCTGCTCGGCGCCCACGAAACACCCGTCGAACAACTCCTCGCCGCCGGCCTCCGCCGGGTAGCCGACGAAGCCCGCCTCACCGGCGTCGACCCCCGCACCGGCACCGTCCTCACCTGCCCCGCCGACTGGGGCCAACCCCGCCGCGAACTACTCCGCGCCGCCGCCCGCCACGCCGGCCTCGGCGAAGTCGACCTCATCGACGAACCCGTCGCCGCCGCCCACTACTGCCTCGACCTCCTCGGCCCCCAACTGCCGCCCGGCGCCACCATCACCATCTTCGACTTCGGCGGCGGCACCCTCGACGTCACCGTCCTACGCCGAGAAACCACCGGCCCCCGCGTCCTCGCCACCGGCGGCCTCGACGACCTCGGCGGCATCGACATCGACGACGCCCTCGTCGCCCACCTCGGCCACCTCATCGCCCTACGCGACCCCGACCTGTGGCAACGACTCCACCACCCGAACACCCCCGTCGAACGCCGCGACCGGCAAACCCTCTGGGCCGAAATCCGCGCCGCCAAGGAAATGCTCTCCCGCACCACCACCGCACCCGTCACCGTGCCCGGACGCACCGAACCCCTTCACCTCACCCGCGAAGAACTCGACCGCATCGCCGCCCCACTGATCGCCCGCGCCGTCGACGAAACCCGCCGCGTCCTGCAACGAGCCGGCATCGAACCCACCACCCTCGCCGCGCTCCTGCTCGTCGGCGGATCCAGCCGCATGCCGCTGGTCGCCAGCCGGCTACACGCCCGCCTCGGCATCGCCCCCGCCGTACCCGAACAACCCGAACTCCCCGTCGCCTACGGCGCACTACGCCACCCCACCACCAACCGACACACACCACCACCCGCGCCAACCCCACCCCGACCCACCCCCACCCCACCGCCCCCTGCGGCCAACCCGACCGTCACCCCACAGCGCCGCCGAACCCGCCGCATCCTGACCACCACCACCGCACTCCTCACCGTCGCCGCCTGCATCGGCACCAGCCTCACCAGCGGCAACTGGCTCGCCGACCGCCTCAACAGCCTCGTCAACCACACCAACCAGACCAACCGAATCCCCGGCGTCGACGACGACCACCCCACCCCCGACGGCACTCTCGCCCCCGGCCAAACCCACCCGGCAACCGCCGCCGGTGCCGCCGCACTCACCATCGCCGACCACGCCGTCATCACCGCCTCCGTCGGCAGCGGCAGCACCGACATCACCGCCCTGCCCAGCGGCGGGGGAGCGGCACAATGGACCACCAAGATCCCCATCGAACCCGCCGAACTCGCCCTCACCGCCGTCGACACCCCCGACGGCGGCCTCATCATCGTCGACGGCAAGGAATCCGCCACCGACGACGGCAAACCCGTACGCGCCGTCATCACCGCCACCGACGGCAAACTCCTCTGGAAATCCACCTGGGTCAACCGCTACGACGTCGCCTACTACGGCACCAACGTCATCATCGAAACCCGCGGCTCCATCGACGGGAACGCCGTCCTCAACGTCGACCTCCGCACCGGCAAACAACGCTGGCAGCGCGCCGGCAACTCCGACCTGCTCCTCATCGACCGCCACCGGATCGAAGCCATGCGCCAATGGCCCACCCCACCCGACCCGGCCGCCGGCACCCTGCCCACCTCGTACGGCGCCCTCCACGACACCGTCACCACCACACCCACCGTCGTCGAACTCAACACCACCAACGGCAAGGGCTACACCCTCGACGCCCACACCGGCAAGGTCAAAAGCAGCGGCACGCTACCCCTCGACGAGGAACGCTGGGTCGCCTTCGACAACCTCATCATCGGCAAACTCAACAACACCAGCTCAGCCGGCCGCGACGTACTCGCCGCCTACAACGCCACCGACCTCAAGCAGAAATGGAAACTGGAACAACCCGCCGGCGTCGACATCGAACACGTCAAACCCTGCGGCCCCCACCTCATCTGCGCGGCGATCGCCGAGACCCGCAAGAACCGCACCATCGCCATCGACACCCGCACCGGCAAAGAAGCCTGGTCCAACCCCACCGAATCCGCCGACGACGAAACCTGGTACGCCGGCCCCACCACCCTCATCTGCGGCGACGGACTGTTCAACCGCATTTCCGAAGCCCGGGTCCTCGGCCACGACGGCCGCCAGCACCGTCAACTCGGCACGTTCGCCACCGTCACCGCCACCAACGGCACCCACATGGTCGTCCAGGAATACGACGGCACCGCCTCCCAATGGCAGGTCGCCGTCCAGGAGATCGCCACCGGACGCACCACGAACGGCGTGACAATCGGCACCGACCAACCCGAACAGGTGACCCTCCGCGGCAACCTCGTCGCCATCCTCACCGCCGACCGCCGCACCCTCACCTTCACCATCACCGACCTGGCCGCTCCACCAGCCAAATGAGCCAACACCAGCGGCCCGCAGACCAACGGCGCGGGCACCGGCAACCCCGTGACCCGACCCAGCAGACTCAGGAACCACCGGCGGCCAGACCACCCAAAGCCCGATTCGTACGATTGGCGCGCACCGCCGCCCGCTGCTGACCAGCCGTCACATCGATGTAGTTCTGACTGGTCGTCAAGCTCGCATGCCCCAGCAGCCACATGATCTCCGAAGCGGTCGCACCGTCCTCCGCCAACCGGGTCGCGAACGTGTGCCGCAACGCGTGCAACCGCGCCCCACGGGGAACGCGATCATTGATCCCCGCTCGCCGGTAACAAGACTCCACCAAATACTGCAACCCGCCCCGGCGCAACGGCTCACCATGCCGATCGACCAAGAGCACCGCCTCCCGCCGTACCGACCGCGCGCCGAACCGCCGCCGCCGACTGTCCAGATACCGCAGCACCACCGCGTCAAGCTCCGGCTCGACCGGGATCACCCTGGGACGACCACCCTTACCGTCCACCTCGACCCGACGCTCACCCGCCCGACCGGCCAGCGAACCAACCCGCAACGCGAGCAGCTCGGACAGACGCAGACCCGCGCAGAGCGCCAACGCGAGCACGGCCAGGTCCCGCTCGGGCCACGGGTGGCGCTGCCGCTGATCCTCCCGGGCAACCGCGTGCAGCAACTGCTCCGGGGTGTCCTCACCCCGCAGCGGCTTGGGCAGGGGGACCGGCGCCGACGGTTTGTCCACCGCCGACATCGGGTTCCCGGCCACCACAGCGTCGGTGACCAGGAAGGTGAAGAAGCTGTTCCACGTCGACCAGGCCCGGTAGATCGACGCCGGTGCCCGGGGAGCGGCAAAGCGGGCGAAGGCGGACCGGAGAGTGCGCGCGGTGAGAACGGAGAGCGGCAGCTCAGCCAGGGGGAGGGGAGGGTCGTTCTGCTCCGCGACCAACTGTCCGATCGCGACCAGGTCCCGGCGATAGGCCTGCAGGGTGTGTGGCGAAGGTTTGCGGGTGCCGCGCGCGGTGAGGAAGTCCTCGACCAACCTCAGTACCAGTAAGTCACCTTTGTCCTGCATAAGGAATATTATGCAGGTTTTACCGGCATCGCCGGAAGGGGTGAGGGTCGCTGATCTTGTTGGGCGTGCCGGGGACGCCGCCGTACGCGGGGAAGGTCATACCGATCAAGGATGCTCGACACTGCTCCGCGCGTGGCTGGTTCGTCACCACGACACTGTGACGACGGTCGGTGCCACCGCGCCGAAGCGACAGCCAGCCCGCCGCCGGCCCAGGCCGACACAGCCGATCACCGGGCGACCATCGAGGAGACCTCGCTGGTGGGGAGGCTCCCGGACGAGGCCCCGGGAGCCTCCCCACCAGCGGCCTGCCCGACGCATGCGACCGAGCTAGTTGACATAATGTGCATTATCGAACCCATGCCGGGCCGGCCGACCGGGGTGACAGCGACGAGATTTGGTCCACCGGCTCCGGTGGGACCAGATCCGGTACACGATGAAACACATGGCTGTCATCGACTACTTCACAGGTACGGACACGGTGCACATCGCCACCGAGCTGCGCGACGGCGGTGAGGTCGTCACACCGATCTGGGCGGTGGTGGTGGACGGTGTGCCGTACGTCCGCAGCGCCTATGGTCCCCAGTCGAAGTGGTACCGGCGGGTGCAACGTACCGGTCGAGCCGCGTTCGTGGACGGGAGTCAGCGCTACCCGGTGACCGTCGAGAACCTCGACGACGAGGCGGTCATCGAGCAGGTCGACGAGGCGTACCAGACCAAGTACGCCGACCAGGGCTCGGCGCTGCGTCAGGTCGCGTCACCGCAGGTACGTGAATACACCATGAGGGTCAACGTGAGGTAGGGACCGGGTTGCCTGAGGTTCAGGTTGAGGTTGATGCCTCTCCCCCGGCGCCTGGTTGATCTCTGCGGTCTGTCCGTGCGTGTGGGTTCAGAGGCCGCCGGCGACCCTGAGGGTCGCTCCGGTGGTGTACGAGGCGGCGTCGCTGAGCAGCCAGACGACGGCGGCAGCGATCTCGTCGGCTTCTCCGGCGCGGCCGAGTGGCACCCGTTCCGCGACCCGGGCGGGTCGGTCGGGCACCCCGGAGATGGCGTGTATGTCGGTCCAGACGGTGCCGGGCGAGACGGTGTTGACCCGGATCTGGCGAGGGCCGAGTTCTTTGGCGAGTCCGATGGTGAGGGTGTCGGTGGCGGCCTTCACGGCGGCGTAGTGGATGTATTCGCCGGGGCTGCCGAGGGTGGCGGCGGCGGAGGAGATGTTGACGATCGCCGCGCCCGCGCTCATCCGTCGGGCGGCCTGCTGGGCGCAGAGGACGTAGCCGACGAGGTTGACGTCGATGACGCGGCGCAGGTCAGTGAGGGTGAGGTCGACGAGGGGGCCGACCGGGCTGGTGACGCCGGCGTTGTTGACCAGGCCGGTGAGGTCGCCGAGTTCGGCGGCGGTGGTGAAGAGGTGGTCGACCTGTTCGGGGTCGGTGGTGTCGGCCTGGACGGCGTGGCCGCGTACGCCGGTGCGGTGGATGTCGTGTAGGACGGCGGCGGCGGCTTCGGTGTCGCGGCGGTAGCAGAAGACGATGTCGTGGCCGGCGCGGGCGAGTTGGCGTACGGTCGCGGCCCCGATGCCGCGGCTGCCGCCGGTGACGACTGTTACCGGGCTCATCGGGTGCCTCCGCGCGCTGGTGGGTGGGAGCGACGTTACCGCTTTCGTTGGTGTTGGTACGGCGTGCTCGGTGTGGTGTGGGGCACGGCGTACGCTTCGGCGCACTGTCGGTGCGGTGCGGTGCGGGTGGGGCGGCGTGCGGAGGTCGGTTGGTGGGGCCGGTGGCGGTGGGGTGGATTCGACGTTGTCGGGGCGGGCTGGTAGGAAAGCAGGAAATCAAACAGGTGTACGGAAGAAGGATCTGATGACTGCCGCGCATACCGATGCCCGAGGGTTGTCCACCGAGGAGTTGCAGACCATCCGGGACACGTTGGCCGGTGGTCGGAAGCCGAAGGTGATGTTCACCGAGGCGGCGGGGCAGATCGCCGGGCAGATCGGTCAGGTGGTGGAGTTGGCTGATCCGGCGACGTCGGATGAGTGGGTGGTGGTGCGGTTCGGTCGGGACGAGTTGCCGTTCTCCCCCACTGATCTGAGTATTCCGCCGCGTGGGGCGACGGGTCGTCGGGTGGAGCAGAAGGTGGAGCCGGAGCCGGTGGAGGCTGCTCCGGAGCCGGAGTTCATGGTGGTGAGGACGCCGGTGCCGGCGCCCCGTGAGGAGGTTGTGGTGAGCACGGTGGACACTCCCCCGGCTGGTGGGGCGGAGCAGGATGCGAAGCCGGCGCGGCGGGCGGTGGCGAAGCCGGCCCGGCCGAAGGGTCCGGCGGGTCTGACGGTGACGCTTTCGTACGCTGACGGTGAGTGGACGTTGGCGGCGACGCAGGGTAGCAAGGCGTTGGCGAAGCCGTACGTGATCAAGCCGGTCGAGGCGTTGAAGATGGTGTCGTTGATCGATGTTCCGGGTGTGCATGAGGCGGTGGAGCAGATCATGTCGGCGGAGCGGAGTGAGGCTGAGCAGCAGGCGGAGAAGCTGCGGGCGGAGCTGGCCGAGATCGAGGCCCGGTTGGCGGAGCTGCGCGACGCGGGCTGACGCGGTGGTGTTCGTTGGCGCGCCCCCGGAATCCACGATTCCGGGGGCGCGCTGTTTTGTGTGGGTCAGTGGGGGATGTTGGCGACGCTGATGCGGCGGCGGAAGACCCAGTAGGTCCAGCCTTGGTAGGCGAGGACGACGGGGGTGAAGACGAGGGCCACCCAGCTCATGATGGTGAGGGTGTAGGGGGTGGAGGCGGCGTTGACGACGGTGAGGGTGCCGGTGGGGTCGGTGGTGGAGGGTAGGACGTTCGGGTAGAGGGTGGCGAAGAGGGTTGCCATGGTGAGGCCGATGGCGGCGGCGGTGCCGGCGAATGCCCAGCCTTCGCGGCGTGCTCGGGTGGCGACGAGCGCGCCGGTGAGGGCGAGGGTGGCGATTGTGGCGAGGGTGATGGCGGTGGGGTTGTGGCGGTGGGTGAGGGTCCAGGTGAGGAAGGCGGTGGTGAGGGCGAGTGCGGCGGGGGTGGTGCGGGTGGCGAGGTGGCCGGCGCGGGTGCGGATGTCGCCGTTGGTTTTGAGGGCGAGGAAGACGGCGCCGTGGGTGAGGAAGAGGGCTGCGGTGGTGGCGCCGCCGAGGAGGGCGTAGGGGTGGAGCAGGTCGAGTAGGCCGCCGGTGTATTCGTGGTCGCTGTCGAGGGGTACGCCTCGGGTGATGTTGGCGAGGATGATGCCCCAGCCGATGGCGGGGAGTGTGGAGCCGATGGTGATGACGGCGTCCCAGCGTTGTTTCCAGGGGGCGTCGGGACGCTTGTGTCGGTATTCGAAGGCGACGCCTCGGCCGATGAGGGCGAGCAGGATGAGTAGGAGGGGTAGGTAGAAGCCGGAGAAGAGGGTGGCGTACCACTCGGGGAAGGCGGCGAAGAGTCCGCCGGCGGCGGTGATCAGCCAGACTTCGTTGCCGTCCCAGACCGGGCCGATGGTGTTGATGAGTACGCGGCGTTCGCGGTCGTTGCGGCCGAGTACGGGTAGGAGCGCGCCGACGCCGAAGTCGAAGCCTTCGAGGATGAAGTATCCGGTGAAGAGGACGGCGATGAGCAGAAACCAGACGGTGGTGAGGTCCACTGTGGGCTCCGGGGTCAGTAGGCGAAGGCGAGGGGGCGGTCTTCGTCGGCGGTGGTGTCGTCGGGTGGGGGTGGGGTGGGGTCGGGTAGTCCGGCGCGGGCGTAGCGGAGCAGGAGTCGGATTTCGATGACGGCGAGGGTGGCGTAGATGAGGGTGAAGGCGGTGAAGGAGGTGAGGACTTCGGTGAGGGAGACGCTGCGGGAGACGCCGTCGCGGGTGAGCATTTCGCCGAAGACGACCCAGGGTTGGCGGCCCATTTCGGTGAAGATCCAGCCGAAGCAGTTCGCGGCGAGCGGCAGGATGGGCAGGATGATGCCGGCGCGTAGGAGCCAGCGGGAGGTGGGGGTGCGGCCTCGGCGGGTGGCCCAGAGGGCCCAGGCGGCTACTGCGGCGGCGGCCATGCCGAGGGCGATCATGAAGCGGAAGCTCCAGTAGGTCACTGGGATGATCGGGGTGTAGCTGCCGGGTCCGTATTCGGAGACGTATTGGGATTGGAGGTCGTTGATGCCTTTTACTTCGCCGTGGGGGTCGCCGGTGCCGAGGAAGGAGAGGAGGTAGGGGATTTTGAGGGCGTAGAGTTCGCGGGTTCCGTCGAGGCTGCCGACGGTGAGTACGGAGAACGCGGCGGGTTGTTCGGTGTGGTAGAGCCCTTCGGCGGCGGCCATTTTCATGGGTTGTACGTCGGTCATGATTTTGCCTTGGATGTCGCCGCTGATGAGGACGCCGACGGCGGCGACGAGGGTGACGACGGCGCCGAATTTGAGGGCGAATCGGAAGGCGTGGGTGTCGGTGTCGTTTTGTTGTGTGTCGGGTTGTTCGGTGGTGTGGGTGCGGCGGCGGATGAGGTGCCAGAGGGCGACGGAGACCATGAGGGAGCCGGCGACGAGGAAGCAGCCGGCGAGGGTGTGTGGGAATGTGGCGAGGGTGACCTTGTTGGTGAGTACGGCGAAGATGTCGGTGAGTTCGGCGCGTCCGGTGTCGGGGTTGATGCGGTAGCCGACGGGGTGTTGCATCCAGGAGTTGGCGGCGAGGATGAAGTAGGCGCTGAGGGTGGAGCCGATGGCGGCGGCCCAGATGGTGGCGAGGTGGATGCGGCGTGGTAGCCGGTCCCAGCCGAAGATCCATAGGCCGAGGAAGGTGGATTCGAGGAAGAAGGCGAGGAGTGCTTCGATGGCCAGGGGTGCGCCGAAGACGTCGCCGACGAAGCGGGAGTAGTCGCTCCAGTTCATGCCGAACTGGAATTCTTGGACGATGCCGGTGACGACGCCCATGGCGAAGTTGATGAGGAAGAGTTTGCCGTAGAACTTGGTGAGTTTGAGGTAGCGCTCGTTGCCGGTGCGGTACCAGAGGGTTTGCAGGATGGCGACGAGGACGGAGAGTCCGATGGTCAGTGGTACGAATAGGAAGTGGTAGACGGTGGTGACACCGAACTGCCAGCGGGCGACGTCCAGAGCGTCCACGAAAACCCCCAGGTTCTACGACGGCCTGTAGTAAATACTACCGACCGTCGTAGAACCTGGGTGGGTGGGACCGGAGTGCGCTCGACCACACTCCCCCGGCCCGCCCCACTACGCGCTGGACCGGGCTGGACTGTGCGAGGATCGGCGGCTGATGGACACCGTCACCGACGCCCGCTGGCGGGCCCCGCGACTCTGGCGCGCCCTGCAAGTGGTCGGCCGAATGCTGGTCGGGGCGCTCGCCCGGCTACGAGTCACCGGCGACGTACCGGACCAGTTGCGCCACGGGCCGCTGATCCTGGCCGCCAACCACATCAGCCCGTTCGACCCGGTCGTGCTCACCGCCGCGTGCCAGGTCCGCCGGATCGCCCCACGGATCATGGCGACCGGTGGTCTGTTCCGTACCCCGGTCATCGGCACGGTGATGCGGCGCAGCGGCCACATCCGCGTCGACCGGCGCACCCCCGAGGTCGGCCAGGCTCTCTCCACGGCAGCCTCGGCGGTCGCCGACGGATCGGTGGTGCTGGTCTACCCGGAGGGGCGGATGGGACTGGACCCCGGCATGTGGCCCGAGCGGGGCAAGACCGGCACCGCCCGGCTTGCCCTCGCCAGCGGGGCCGTGGTGGTACCGGTCGCCCAGTGGGGGGCGCACGAGGTGCTGCCGTACGGCACACCCCGGGGGCTGCTGCGCGCGGTCGGCCGAGCACTCGTACGCCGCCCGGTGATCCGGGTGCACTTCGGTGACCCGGTCGACCTGGGCGGGCTCGACCCGGCCGTACCGGGCGCCGCCCGCCGGGCCACCGACCGGATCATCGACGCGTTGACCACGCACCTGGTCCCGTTGCGCCCCGACGAACCGGACCTTCCGAGGCATCGTGACCCGAGCCGGCCGGTCGAGACGACCCGCTCGCACCGCCGCCCCGGTGAACCCGGGCGGTGAACCCGGACGACGGCCGGCGAGCCATTCCCCGGCGGCGGCACGGTCGCGGCTACTCCGGTTGGCGTTGCCGCAGGTAGGCCAGGACCGCCTCGCGGGTGGTACGGACACCGAGCGCTTCCCGGGCCTGCGCGATGCGCCGGTTGGCGGTACGCAGGGACAGGAACTCGGCCGCGGCGGCGGCGGCGATGGTCTCGCCGTTGGCCAGCCGCTCCAGTAGCGCCCGCTGCTCCGGGACCAGTGGCGTCGACACGGCCGCGCCGGCCGGGTCCGGTCCGCTGTCGGCGTCCCGGTGTACCGGGCCCAGCCGGTCCAGGTCGGCGAGGAGCGCCCGACCGGCGTCCGTGTCGGGGTCGGCGATCGCCACCACGCCGGCACCACGGGCGGCGGCCAGCAGCACCAGCCGTGCCGTGTCCAGGTCCGGCACCCGACCGAAGAGCACCAGCCGCGCGGATCTCAGGTCCCACCCGCCGTCGGGCAACGCGAATCCCTCCCGGGTCGACCACCCGGAGCGGGCCAGCCGGCGCAGTACGGTGGTGGCGTCGGTGGTCGAGGTGAGGACGTAGCGCGGCGCGTCGGTCGCGGTCATCGGCCCACCTCCGGGGTGAGCGCGGGCGACCGGTCGTCCCCGGTACGGGGTGCCGGCACCCCGGTGAGCCCGCCGAGCGCGAGCGCCGCCGCCTCGGTGCGGGTACGGGCACCGAGTTTGCGCATCCCGGAACGGATGTGTGTCTCCACCGTCTCCGCGGAGACGCCGAGCTGCCCGGCGATCCGACGGGACGGCTCCCCCGCCGCGACCAGACGCAACACGTCCCGTTCCCGGTCGGTGAGTGAGGTGCCGCTGCGGGGGCCACGGCTGTCGCGGCGTACGGAGTGGCGGCGCAACCCGCGTCGGGTTCGGCCGAGCAGGACCACCAGGCCGGCCTCTTCGGCCAGCCGTTCGGCGGCCAGCAGCGCGGGTACGGCCCGTTCGGGGTCGTGTTCGTGCAGGCCGCGCGCGAGCAGGCAGCGGACCTCCTCACGGACCATCAGGTCGTGCCAGGCGGTGGCGGCGTCGGTGAACCCGGCCGGGTCGTCGTCGGCGTTGTCCCAGGCGGCGAGGGTCTGGCGTACGGCGTGCGGTGCGCGCGTCGTCGGGGTGGGGTCGGTACGGGGGGCGGTGGGTGCGGAACTGTCGTGGGCTGCCCATCGGGCGGTGATCTGGCGTAGCCCGTCCAGCAGGGTCGGTCCCGGCGGGGCGTGGCCGGGGGCCACCGCCCGCTCCGGTTGACCGTCGAGCCAGGCCGCCTCCCGGGTCACCCACTCCAGTGGTCCGCCGGGTGCCCCGGGCACGGTCGTGAGCCGGGCCCGGGCTGGTGCGAGGAGCCCGGCGTCGGCTTCGAGCAGGCTCGCGGCGGCCACCGCGTACTGGCGGGCCAGGGTTGGCAGCGTCCGGTCGGTCAGGTCACCGGCGTGGCGCAGCACCTCGTCCGGTTGCCGGCCGGTGCCGGCAAGGGCCGCGCACCACAGGGACGCGCCGAGGAATCGGGTCTGCCAGCTGTAGGCGAGGTCGGTGGCGCAGGCGTGTGCGTAGCGGGTGGCGACGCGGTTGGCCTCGGGTAGCCGGGCGTCGGCGATCAGCGTCTCGACCAGCAGCCACCCGCTCCACCGGGCGGCGAGCGGGTCGTCGCCGTCGGCGGCCGTGCCCAGGGACCGTTCCCAGCCGGGCTGCCGGTTCGCGGCGGCCACCGCCGCGTACGCCGCGCGTAGCCCCGGGTGGGTCGGCTCCGGGCCGTGTCGGGCCACGACCCCGGCCAGTGCCCGGCCGGCGGCGACCGGGTCGTCGGCGAGTGCCGCGAGCAACATCACCCGGTCCCGGGCGGCTACCAGTTCCGGTGCGGCCGAGTCGGGTACCGGGGCGGCCGCGGTGCGGGCGGCGGTCAGGTCACCGACGCGTACCAGGGCCTCGGCCCGTAGCACCGAGGCGGCCACCCCGAGCGGGGCGGTGCCGGTCAGGACCCTTGCCGCGGCACGGGGACGGCCGCAGGCGAGCGCGGCGTGGGCGGCGGCGAGTCGGACCGAGGGTTCCGGGTCGACCTCGGGCAGTCCGCAGGCGAACAGGAGCAGGTCGGCGCGGGCCCCGACGGTGGTCGCGTCCGCGGCGGCGGTTACCGCGGCCGCGTACGCGGCGCCGGGGCGGCCGGCGGCGGCCAGGTGCCGGGGCGACTCGGTGGCCGGGACGAGTGCGGCCAGCCGCTCGTGCAGGGCCCGCCGGCCGTCGGGGTCGAGCATCCCGGCCGCGACCTCGGTCAGGTACGGCGACGTCGGGGTGACGGTGCCGTCGCTGGTGCGTTCGACCAGTCCGGCGTCGGCGAGTTCGTCGACACCGGCGCCGAGCAGCCCTGCGCTGGCGGGGCGGCCGAGGAGACCGAGCGCGGCCAGGGCGGTACGGGCCGGGCGGGTCAGGTCGGCCAGGGCGGTCGCGATGACGTACCCGATCTGGTCGACGTCGGCGGCGCCGGCCGGATGGTCGGCCGCGTGCCGGGCCAGCACCGTCACGGCCAACGGTGTGCCGCCGGCGCGCCGGACCACGTCGGCGACCGTGGCCGGGTCAAGCCCGGGGGCGGTGGCGCGGGCCAACGCAACCGCCGCGCCGGGGTCCAGCGGCGGTACGGCCAACCAGCGGGTCGCCGCGCCGCGGATCGCCGCCACCGCGGCCGGTGGCAGCCGGTGCGGGGTACGCAACGCCACCGCCACCCGGCAGTGCGCGGCGAGCGGGACCAGGGCGGCGAGGGTCACCGGGTCCGCCCACTGCAGATCGTCGAGGAGCAGCAGACCGGCCCGGACCCGGGACCGGACCGCTTCGGCGAGCAGCGCCGGGTCGTCGGTCGGCAGTCGCACCCGCAGTGCGTGACTGAGCGCGAACGCCGGCACCGTCTGCAGGGTGGCCAGAGCGTTTCCGGTGAACACCGGCCCGTGGAAGGCGTCGCCGAGGCGGCGCAGCAGGGTGCTGCGCCCGAGGCCCGGGCCACCGTGGATCACCACCAGGCCGGGTCTGGTCAGGGTCGCCGCGGCGGCGACGAGGGCGTACACGGACGCGTCGACCGTCCCGTTTCCGGGGACGCGGTCGTCGGGGTCGCCGCCGAGTGCGTGCCGCACTGGTCCTCCCGCCAGGGCTCGCGGCCACCACCGTGGGGGCGGTGGCACGAACGTGGGATCCTGCGCCGGCAGGATATTCGTAGTGTGGGGTCCGGCAGGAGCGCCCCGCCCTGTCGCCGCGTCGGAGGGACGACCAACGATATGAGCGAGCAAGACCGCCGTGACCATGCCATTGTCGCCGACCGTACCGCCGGCTGACGAATCATGGGATCAGGTCCGCTCGGTGCCCGCGTCGCCGCGCTCTGCGACGAGGTGGGGCCTCGGCTCGGTGTTTCGTTGCAGGGACAGGTCTTCGGCGTACGGAGACGGCTCGACGAGCCGTTGCGGGTGGCGATCGCCGGCCGACTCAAAGCCGGAAAGTCGACACTTGTCAACGCGTTGATCGGTCGTCGGGTGGCGCCGACCGAGGTCGGCGAGTGCACCCGGGTCGTCACCCAGTTCCGGTACGGCACCACCGACCGGGTCGACGTGGTCCGGCGCGACGGCAGCCGGACGAGTCTGCCGCTGGACGAGGCCGGGATGATCCCGTCCCGGCTCGGCGTGGCACGGGCCGAGATCGCGTTCGTGGACGTGACGCTCACCAGTGACCATCTGCGGGACCTGACCGTGGTCGACACCCCCGGGCTCGGCTCGACCAACACCTCCGTCAGCGACGGTGCCAGCCGGTTCCTGCACGGTGACGCCGTCGCCCCGTACGACGACGACATCGACGCCGACTCGGTCGGGGCGGTCTCCGGTGCCGAGGCGATCGTCTACGTGTTCACCCAGGCGGTACGGGACGACGACGTGCAGGCCCTGGAGGCGTTCCGTTCGGTGTCCGCGCGGCTGGCCAGCAACCCGATCAACTCCCTCGGCCTGTTCAACAAGGTCGACAAGCTCGTCAGCGGACTGGACGACCCGTGGCCGGTCGCCGGGCCGCTCGCCACGGGGCAGGCCGGCGTGCTGCGGCGGGTGGTGTCGGACGTGGTGCCGGTGGTGGGACTGCTGGCCGAGACGACCGAGGCGGGCCGGCTGACGGCCGCCGACTGTGAGGCACTGCGTACGTTGGCCGGGCTGCCGGCCGCCGAACGGATGATCCTGCTCGCCTCGGTGGACCTGTTCACCGGGCGGGACTGTGCGGTGCCGCGGGCGCAACGGGAGCGGCTGCTGCGGCTGCTGGACCTGTACGGGATCGGCTTCGCCCTGGCCCAGCTCGCCACCGCACCGCAGCTCGCCAGTGGTGACCTGGTCCGGGCGCTGTTCCAGGCGTCGGGTTTCCCGCGCCTGCGACACACCCTCGACCAGGCGTTCCGGTGGCGAACTGACGCGATCAAGGCCGGGTGGGCGCTCTCCGCCTTGGAGCGGATCGCGAGCCACGCCGCCGTACCGGCGGACCGGGAACTGCTGCGCGACGCGATCGAACGGGTGCTGCAACAGCCCGAGTACCACCGGTTGCGACTGATCGAGGTGGCTCAGCTCGTCGGCACCGGCGCGGTCGAGTTGCCCGAGCCGATGGAACAGGAACTGTCCCGGCTGGCGCTGGCCACCGACCCGCGGTGGATCCTGGCGCTGCCCGGTGCGGGGCCACGGGAGCTGGTCGAGGCGGCGTTGGCGGCGGCGACCCGGTGGCGGGTCTACGCCGTCGCCGGCGCCGGCCCGGCCCAGTCCCGGGTGGCGCTGGTGGCGCACCGGGGCTTCTACCTACTCTCACAGCAGATCCGCGCCGCGGCGCCGCCAGAACCCGCGTCGCCGACGGTCGGATACGGATACGGGGGGCAGGTGCGGTGACGGCGACCTCGGACGTGAAACCGGAGGCGCTGGGCAAACTGTTGACCGGGGCGGTGCAGACGTCGCTGGCGTATCTGCGCAAGGTCGACCCGGACGCGGGCGCCGAGGTCGACGAGGTCCGGCGGCGGGAGCTGACCCGGCCCGCGGTGGTGGTGGTCGGTGAAACCAAACGGGGCAAGAGTTCGCTGGTCAACGCGCTCATCGGGGTGCCCGGACTGTCGCCGGTGGACGTGGCTGTGGCAACCAGTACCTACCTGGAGTTCGTACCCGGGTCCGAACCCGGGGCCCGGGCCTGGGTGCCGGGCCGGGAGGATCCGGTCGAGATCGGCGTGGCGGACCTGCGGGACTGGGGCACCGGCCTGGGGGCACTGCCGGAGGGGACCCGCCCGCCGAGGCGGATCGAGGTGCGGCACCCGGCCCCGCTGTTGCAGTATCTGGCCCTCGTCGACACCCCGGGCACCGGTGGGCTGGATCCGGTCCACGCCGAGATCGCCCTCGACGCGGTCGAGCGGGCCACCCTGCTGTTGTTCGTGGTGGACGCGTCGGCCCCATTCGGCAAGGCCGAACTCGACTTCCTGATCGAGGCGAGTAAGCGGGTCAACCTGGTGGTGTTCGCGTTGACCAAGACCGACGCGTACCCGGGTTGGCGGACGATCTGGTCGGACAACCAGGCGCAGTTGCGTACGCACGCGGCCCGGTTCGCCGCCGCCGCCTGGTTCCCGGTCTCGTCCCGGCTGGCCGAGCTGGCGTTGACCCTCCCGCCGGAGGCGGCCACCGAACTGGTCCGCGAGTCACGGATCGGCGAACTGCAACACGCGTTGGTCGACCTGGCCGGCAAGGCGCACCTGCTGGCCCAGGCGAACGTGTTACGTACGGTCCGCAGCGAACTGGTCCGCCTCGACCTCGGCCTCGGGGCACGGCTTACGGCATCCGACCCGGAGCCGGCGGACGTGTCCCGGGCAAGGGAGGAGCGGGCGGCGCTCGCGGCCCAGAAACGTACCGAGTCCCGGCAGTGGTCGTTGACGCTGAGCACCGAGACGCAACGGGCCCGGGTCGAGGTGACCGGTCTGCTGCGCGGGTATCTGAGCAGCCTGCAGGAGGAACTCCTGACCACGGTCGAGAAGGGGCGGGGTGAGGACCTCAAGGGGCTGCCGGGGTTGGTCGACGAGTCCCTGCACGCGGTCTCCGTACGCCTGTCCCGCGACCTCGAAACCCGGTTCGGCAAGGTTGCCCAGCGGGCGTTGGCGCAGGTGTTCGCCCCGCACGAGGTGCAGCACGTGCTGGGCCGGCTCAACGCGACCCTGGAGCACGCCCTGGCGAGCAAACCGCGCCGTGAGGGCGGCGGCGCGGACAACGTGATGATCGCGATGTCGGCCGGCGGGATGGCGTTCATGGCGGGCCGGGGTGCGATGGCCGGTGCCTCCGCGCTCGGCGCCGGCACGCTGCTCGGCGGCGGGCTGCTGGTGCCGTTCGCGGGGTTGGGCCTCGGCCTGGCCGCTGGCGCGTTCATCCTCTACCGGCGGCGGGTGCAGGCCGACCGGCAGCAGGCCCGGACGTGGCTGCGGGAGGTGCTCGCCGAGGCCCGGGCCGCGCTCTCCGACGAGGTGACACACCGTTTCACCGACCTGCAGTACGCGTTGACCCTCGCCCTCGACGACGCGATCGAACGACGGCTGAAGGAACTCGACGCGCACATGGCCGAGATCGACAAGGCGATGGTCGAGGACAAGTCGAGCCGGGCCAGGCGCAAGGCGGCGCTGCAGGCCGATCGGGAGACACTGCGGGCGCGGATCAAACAGGTCGACGAGGTGCTGCTCCGAGCCCGGGTACTCGCCCCGGCCGCGGCACCGGACGAGCGGGGGTAGCCGGATGACCGACCACTGGGACGGGTGGATCGAGGACGGTTCGGGCTTCGACGGCGGGCTCGACGGGGACTCCGACGCCGTACCGGGCCTCGCCGGCGACGACTATCCGACCGAGGGGTTCGGCCCCGCCGACGACTTCACCGGCGGCGGCGCTGGCGCCGAGGACCCCGGCGGGTCGCCGGAGGCCGGGCCGATCGGGTACGGCGACGAGCCGTTCACCTCCGACACCGACCTTGGGTACGGCGACGACCCGTTCACCTCCGACACCGGGCCGGGAAACGTCGACGCCGACAGTGGGCCGGGGTCGGCGGCGGACCCCGACACGGGTCTCGCCGCGGCCGAGCCGGAGCGCGGCCTGGGGTCGGCGGAGCCGGACGCCGAGGTTGGTTTCGGGGCGGCCGGACCACCGGTGGGCGCCGACCCGGACCTCGGGCCGTACGACGACGCCGACGGGTGGCCGCAGCCGGCATTCCCGGACATGTTCGAGGGCGGGGTGGTGCCGGAGCCGATCGACGGCTGGCCCTGGGCCGACCCGGCCGCCCTCGGCCACCCGGACACGGTGCCCGACCCGGCCGCCGTTCCCGCCGCCGCCCCCGACCCCGCCGAACTGGCGGGGTACGCCGCCCAGGAGTTGCCGCCCGACGTCGACCCGTGGGCCGTACTCGCCGACTCCGAGGACCCGGCAACCAGTGCGCTGGCCCGCTTCTGGGGGCAACGAGAGAGCTGACCGGCGGGTCAGCCCCGTTCACCGGGTCGGTCCCGGGGCCGACCGCCACGGCAGGGCGGCGATCGCGTCGATCACCTCCCGGCGTGGTTGGCCGCACCCGTCCAGCGGCACCGCCGGGCGGATCGCGGTCCCGTCGGCGGCGAGCAGGACCAGATAGGGGTGGACCCGATGGTCCGCTGGGCAGACGTCGGCCCGCTCGGTGGCCCACGGGGTGGCCAGCACGGTGAGCAGCCCGTCGAGTTCCCCGTCGAGCCGATCTTCCTGGGCGCTGACCGGTCCGGCGGACCCGTTCGGCGGCGCGGTGCAGCGCAGTGCGGCGACCGCCACGAAACTGGCCGGTACGTTCCCGGCCGGGCCGGGGTCGTACCCGGACAGGGGCGGGCGGGACAGGGGCGGCGTCGGGCAGGTCGCCGCGACCGTGACCGGGGCGGTTGGCGGCGGAAACGGCGAGCGCTCGGTCGGGGCGTCGGACGCGTCGCAGGCGGTGGTGAGCAGGGCGGTGACGGTCAGCGAGGCGGAGGCAATTCCGATGGTTCGCATGACCGGTTCGACGGGGCGGACCGGTCATGCGGTTCCGGCGCCACACGACCGGCCGTGGGCGGCTCAGCGAACGGCGGCCACGGCCGCGTCGCGGCCACCCCGCCAGACCAGACCGGTCTCGGTGTAGCCGGCGGTGCGCAACGTGTCGAGGTGCCACGACAGCGGCGGGTTCCACTCCGTCTCGTGTCGCTCGGCGAAGACCTGACGGCGCTGTTCCAGTAACAGTCCAAGGACCGGGTCCTTGGCGACGTGGTCCCACCACGCGTCCCAGGAGAGGACCGCACCGGCGGCGTGACGCGACTCGCGGCGCCGCCGGGCGACGTCGCCAAGTCGGGCGCCGAGCCCGGACAGGCCGTCGTCGGGCACCCGGTCGACGTTGACGAACACCCCGCCGGGGCGCAGCACCTGTCGGATCTCGGCGTAGAGCGCGGTGAGGCGTTCCGGGGCGATCCAGTGCAGGGCGGTGGCGGTCAGCACCGCGTCGTAGTCGTGTCGCGGCAGACCGGCCGTCCAGTCCGGGTCGCGCAGGTCGGCGGTGACCACGGTGGAGCGCTGGTCCAGTGACTCCCGTGCGATGGTCAGCAGCACCGGGTCCACGTCGACCAGCGTGGTGGTCGCGTACGGGAACCGGCGCAGCGCCCGTAGGGAGATGCTGCCGGTGCCGCCGGCGAGGTCGAGGATGGTGACGCCCGGCCCGTCGGCGACGGCCTCGACCGTGTCGAGCAGCGCGGCGAAGCGTTCTTCCCGATCGGGCAGGTAACCCTCCTGCTGGCGGTCCCAGCTCTCCTGCCACGCCACCGGATCGATCCCGTAAGGAGTCATGGGCGCAAGGGTAGTTACGAACCGGGGTCTCGTCGAACCCGACACACCCATATTCGGCGACCTGCCGGCCAACACCGGTCGAGTGACGGACACCCGGCGGCCACCTCCGGCCGGCATACTGCGCTGCGTGACCGAGCACTTCGCCTACCTCGACGCGCCGACACCACTGGCCTTCGCACACCGGGGCGGCGCCGCCGACGGCGACGAGAACACCGCCGAGGCGTTCAGCCGCGCGATCGACCTCGGCTACCGGTACGTCGAGACCGATGTGCACGGCACCGCCGACGGAGTGGCCGTCGTGTTCCACGACGAGACCCTCGCCCGGCTCACCGGGGAGCGGGGCCGGATCTCCGACCTGACCTGGGCCGATCTGACCAGCGTACGGGTGGGCGGGGCGGCGGCCGTACCACGCCTGGACGACGTGCTCGGCAGTTGGCCACAGGTGCGGTTCAACATCGACGTGAAGGCCGACGGCGGCATCGCCCCCACGATCGCGTCGATGGAACGGACCGGTGCGGCCGACCGGGTGCTGCTCGCCTCGTTCAGCGACGCGCGACTCGCCCGGCTGCGCGCCCTCGCCGGACCGAAGGTGGCGACCTCGCTCGGCATGCGGGGCGTGGCCCGACTCCGACTCGCGTCGCTGACCGGACGGCGGTTGATCCTGCCGCCGTCGGTGGTCGCCGCCCAGGTCCCGGTCCGCTACGGCCGGATCCCGGTGGTCGACCGACGGTTCGTCACCTACGCCCACCGCCTGGGCCTCCAGGTGCATGTCTGGACGATCGACGAAACCGCACAGATGCACGAGTTACTGGACCTCGGCGTGGATGGCATCATGACCGATCGCGTGGACGTGCTACGCGACGTGTACCTCAGCCGCGGTCACTGGCCCGCCGACCGAACCCCCTAGGTCGGACCGGACCCGCCGCCCAACCCCCGTCGAAGGACCACCGATGGCCGAAACCGTCTCCGTCTCCGTGACCGGTACACCACCGCCCAGCACCAGGCAGGAGCGGACCGGATGGTATTTCTACGACTGGGCGATGTCGGCCTTCTCCACCACGGTCATCACCGTCTTCCTCGGCCCGTTCCTGACCACGGTCACCGAACTCGCCGCCGGCTGTGAACTCGGCGCCGACAGTTGCTCCGGCTACGTGTACCCACTCGGGATCAAGGTGGCGGCCGGCTCGTACTTCCCGTACCTGGTGTCGCTGTCGGTCTTCCTGACCGTGTTCGTCCTGCCGGTGATGGGCGCGGTCGCCGACCGGTCGGCGCACAAGAAGCGGTTGCTGGCCGGGGCGGCCTTCGTCGGCGCCGCCGCCACCATCGCGATGTTCTTCGTGACCGGCGACCGGTACCTGCTCGGCGGTGTCCTGTTCCTGATCGCCAACATCGCCTTCGGCGCCAGCGTGGTGGTCTACAACTCGTTCCTGCCGCAGCTCGGCGGCCCCGACGACCGGGACGGGATCTCCAGTCGAGGCTGGGCGCTGGGCTACCTCGGCGGCGGCCTGCTGCTCGCGGTGAACCTGGTCATCGTGACCATGTTCAGCGTGGAGGGCGACCACCAGCGCACCCTGGACCTGGCCCGCTGGTCGATCGTCTCGGCCGGCGTCTGGTGGGCGGCCTTCACCCTGGTGCCGCTGCGCTGGCTGCGGGAACGCCCGGCGGCCGAGGCCAGCACCGGCGGCAACCTGCTCACCGACGGGTTCCGTCAGCTTGGTCGGACCATACGGGGCCTCAAGGCGTACCCGTTGACGTTGTTCTTCCTGCTCGCGTTCCTCGTCTTCAACGACGGCATCCAGACCGTCATCGCCCTGGCCAGCCAGTACGGCACCGAGGAACTGCGACTGGAGCAGACCACCCTGATCGTCACCATCCTGTTGGTCCAGTTCCTCGCCTTCGGCGGCGCGCTCCTGCTGGGCGCCCTGGCGAAACGAATCGGCGCCTGGAAGACCGTGCTGCTCAGCCTGGTGCTCTGGACCGTGGTGATCCTGGCGGCATTCCGGCTCCCCGCCGAGGCGCCGGTGCCGTTCATGGTCCTCGGTGCCGGTATCGGCCTGGTCCTCGGCGGCAGCCAGGCCCTGAGCCGGTCGCTGTTCAGCCAGCTCATTCCCGCCGGCAAGGAGGGCGAGTACTACGGCTTCTACGAGATCAGCGACAAGGGTACGAGCTGGCTCGGACCACTCGCCTTCGGATTGGTGTTCCAGCTCACCAACAGCTACCGGGTGGGCTTGGTCTCGCTACTGATCTTCTTCGTGGTCGGATTCGTGCTCCTGCTCGCGGTCCCGATCCGACGCGCCATCGTGGCCGCCGGAAACACGCCGCCCCGGGTGCTGTGAGCGAGACCGACCACGGCCCGGACAGGAGGGGGCCGCTGTTC
Source organism: Micromonospora sp. NPDC050417 (assembly GCF_044458865.1). Lineage (NCBI taxonomy): Bacteria > Bacillati > Actinomycetota > Actinomycetes > Micromonosporales > Micromonosporaceae > Micromonospora > Micromonospora sp. NPDC050417. The sequence continues at coordinate 206,705 of NZ_JBITIH010000014.1, read as the reverse complement.
ACCATGCGTTAGGCTGCCCGACCGTGACCGACGACGTTGCCGTTCCCCCCGCCAGCCTGGCGCCCCCACCGTACGTGGGACCCGGCGCCGACCAGACCTACGCGGCCCGGTCGGCCGGCGACGGCCGGCCGCTGCACGCCGCCGCGTTGAAGTTCTTCTGGGGGCCGATGGACTGTGGCAAGTCGACCATGGCCCTGCAGATGAACTACAACCACGCGCGGCAGGGCCGGGGCGGACTGGTCACCACCCGCATCGACCGCTCGCTCGGTCCGCAGGTGACCACCCGGATCGGGCTGGCGCACGAGGCGATCGAGGTCACCGACGACCTGGACCTGCGGGCCCTGGTACGCGGACGCCGCGCCGAAGGGCTGCGGGTCGACTACCTGATCTGCGACGAGGCGTGCTTCTACACGGTGCAACACGTCGAGCAGATGGCCGAACTCGTCGACGACTACGACGTCGACGTCTTCGCGTTCGGTCTGGCCACCGACTTCCGCTCGGGGCTGTTCCCCGCAGCCCAACGACTGTTCGAACTCGCCGACGAGGTCACCCGGATCCAGGTGGAGGTGCTCTGCTGGTGCGGCCGGGAAGGGCTGCTCAACGCCCGGGTCGTCGACGGTGTGGTGGTCCGGGAGGGGCAGCAGGTGGTCATCGGCGACACGGTGGTCAGCGCCGACGTGCGTTACCAGGTTCTCTGCCGGCGTCACTTCCGTACCGGCAACCTCGGTCCCCGAGGCTGAGCCAGAGCGGCCCGCCCGTTCGGCGACGACCGGCTGCCCCGGGCCGTACCAGCTCAGAACGGGTTACCGCAGACCCGCCAGCCGTCGTCGCCCTTGACCACCGGCACCTCGTGCTGGTCGACCGTCCCGCTCTGCCGGGTCAGCGCGACCGAGACCGTGGCCCGCTGCTGCCCGTCCTTGCTGGAGATCTTGACGTCCTCGACCGCGTACCGGGCGATCGCCGACGGGGTCTGCGCCCGTAACGCGAACCGGGGCAGGCTCCACTGCTCCCGGGTCGCCGGACAGAGCCGCCCGTACGCCGCCTCGTGGTCACCGGAGCTCACCGCGCTCAGGAACGTCTCGGCAGCCTTCTTCGCCGGGCCCTGCGCGAGCCGGATCGACTGGTAGTTCCAGGCGCCCAGACCGGCCGCGCCCACACAACAGACGAAGAGCGTCACGCCGACCACGAGCAGCGCCCGGCGCAGCCCCCGTCCAGGACGTGCCTGCGATCTCGCGACCTCGTACGCCACGCCTACCGACGGTAGAGACCTCCCACGCCCCACCGCAGGAACTCACGTTGCTACCCTCGGTCAATCGCTCTCATCGAACTGGACCCGAGTTCGCCGGTCCCACCGTACGAGCAGGTCCGGGCGCGGATCGCCGCGCTGGCTGCCGCCGGTGAGCTGACCGCTGGCAGCCGCCTGCCGACCGTACGGCACCTCGCCGAGGAGTTGGGCCTCGCGGCGAACACCGTGGCCCGCGCCTACCGGGAGTTGGAACAGGCCGGTCTGGTCGAAACCCGGGGGCGGCACGGTACGGTCGTCACCGCCCGCGCGGCCCAGGTGGGGATCGAGGCGCAGCGGCTCGCCGAGCGTTACGCCGAGGAGAGCCGCCGACTGGGCGTCCCGGCCCCACAGGCGCTGGCACTGGTCCGGGCCGCCCTGGACCTGCCGTCGACCGCCCTGGAGCGCTGACCGACCATGCACCTGCGTGCCGCCACCCCCGATGATCGTGAGCTGCTGCACCGGCTGCTGTTCGAGGCGTTCAACTGGGCCGACGAGCCGGCACTGACCCACGCACAGATGGAAGCCGACCCGCAGGTCATGCACTACGTGACCGGGTGGCAGCGGCCATCGGACTTCGGCACGGTCGCCATCGACGAGGCCGGTGACCCGCTCGGCGCCGTATGGGCACGGGTGTTTCCGGCCGACGACCCCGGTTACGGGTACGTCGACGTCGACGTACCCGAACTCAGCATGGCCGTCCTGCCCGGGCACCGAGGACGGGGCATCGGCCGGGCGCTACTGCGGGCGGTCGCGGACCAGGCCCTTGCCCTGGGCTGGGAACAGCTCAGTCTCAGCGTGGAGGACGACAACTGGGCCGCGTCGCTCTACACCAGCGTGGGCTTCAGGGTGGTCGGCCGCAACGGCGGCTCCGACACGATGGTGCTCGACCTGTACGCCAGCGACACGGCCGACGCGCACGGCTGAGCACGCCCCCCGGTGGGGTAATAGATTGTCGACAATCGGTGGCCTGTTGCCGCCGTTCGGTGTGGTCTACCGTCAGCGCATCCCGCCAACCACCCCCGCTCGGCGCAGGAGCAGACGATGGCCCGCTACGTGCAGCCGGTGACCCCACCCGGTGACCCCTACGCCGACGACCGGCTGCTGCGTTCCTGGTTGGACCGGCAACTCGGACCCGCCGGACACGCCGCAGCGTCGGGTCGACTCGCCGCGCTCGCCGCCGACGTCAACGGGCCGCTGCGGGCCGCACACGCCGACGCCGAGGAGCACCCACCCACGCTGGTGCGGTACAGCCCGTGGGGGGCCAGGATCGACCGGATCGACACCTCCGCCGGGTGGCAGGCCCAGCGGGCCGCCGCCGCCCGGCACGCGGTGGTTGCCCTCCCCTACCAGGCGCAGGCCCGGGGCGAGTGGGGAGCCGCCGCCCGGGTGGTGCAACATGCCCTGCTGCACCTGTACGGGCCCGAGTCGGCGACCTTCTCCTGTCCGGTCGCGATGAGCGACGGCGCGGCGGCGTTGCTGGCCCGCCCCGAGGTCGACCCGGCGGTACGGGACACCTGGTTACCCCGGCTGACCGCGACCGACCCGGAGACCGCGATCACCAGCGGCCAGTGGATGACCGAGTCGCAGGGAGGTTCCGACCTGGCGCGGTCGTCGACCGTCGGCCGACCGGCCGGGGACGATTCCTGGCGGCTCTCCGGGGAGAAGTGGTTCTGCTCCGCCGCCGACTCCGCGATGGCGGTGGCGTTGGCCCGACCGGAGGGTATGCCCCGGGGCAGCCGGGTCCTCGCCCCGTTCCTGGTGCCGCGCTACGCCGCCGACTCGCCGCTGGCCGAGGTCGGGGTTGACCCGGCGGCGCCCGCACCGGGTGTGACCGTGCACCGGCTCAAGGACAAGCTCGGCACCCGGGCGCTGCCGACCGCCGAGGTGGGGCTGACGGACGCGTACGCGTTGCCGCTGGGTGACCCGACCCAACCCGGCCTGACCCGGGCGATGACGCTGGTGGTGGTGACCCGGCTGCACAACGCCGCCGCCGCGGCGGCCGGGATGCGGCGCGGTCTCGCCTACGCCCGCGCGTACGCCGACAGCCGTCAGGTGGCCGGCGGACTGCTCTCCGCCTCACCCCTGCACCGGGCCACGCTCGGCACCCTCGCGGTCGACGCGGCCGGCGCGTTCGCGCTCGCCGGGCACGCGTTCTCGTTGCTCGGTCGGGTGGAGGTGGGCGCCGACCCGGGCGCGGCGGCCGAGTTGCGGATCGTGGCCCCGCTGGCGAAGCTCGCCACCGGACGGCTCGCCGTCGCCTCCGCCAGCGAATACGTGGAAAGCTTCGGCGGCGCCGGCTACGTCGAGGACACCGGGGTGCCGCGACTGCTCCGCGACGCCCAGGTACTGCCGATCTGGGAGGGCACGACGAACGTACTCTCCCTCGACGTCCTCCGGGCGATCGTGCGTGAGGACGCCGCCCCACCCCTGTTGAGCCGGCTGGACCTGGCGGTCGACACCGCCCGACGGCTGAACCCGGCGTTGGCCGACGCGCTCGCCACCACGGCCCGCCGTCTGCGTGCCGCCGTCGACGAGGTGACCGCCGACCCCGACGCGGTGGCGGTGGTCGCCGGGGCCCGCGGGTTCGCCCTGCGTCTGGCGTACGCAGTGGCCGCCGCCGTGCTGGTCGAGCAGGCCACGGATGGGGACGAACTGGCCGAGGTGGCGGCCCGGTTGTGGGTACGGCGCTGGCTACGCGGTGAGGAGATCGCCGCCGACGCCCACCATCACCTGGATGTGCTCTGCTAGCACGCCTCACCGGGTCGCCGGTGGGACGGCCCGGTTCGGTGGGGACCGGTAGCGGCGATACGTGTGCGACACGCGGTGAATCCCGGTGCGTCGCCGGCTGATCGAGCGGTCCGGCGGGCAACGCCGCCCGTGATGGCTACGCTCGACCGGTAGCAGTGGGATCCACCGGGTAGCGGCGGCGACGCCGACGAGCGGGAGATGCGATGGAAAGCCACCCGGTGGCTCTGATCGACCTCGGCACCGAACGGGGTGTTCCCGAGCAGGACCGTCCGCGATCGGCTCGCGCCCGGCGGGTCGCGGTCAGATGGCCGGTGCTCTGTCTGACCGCGCTGCTGGTGCTCCTGTCGGTCACCGCGGCGCAGCCGCTCGCACGTGACCTGCGTCGGCTCGGCGAGTTGGACGTTTCCGCCCGGGTCAACTTCTTCCTCGCCGGTGACCTGCTGCTGACCGTGGACACGACCGCTGCGCCGATGACGCTCGCCGCGTACGACCTGCCCGGGCGTGACCGGCTCTGGGAGGTGCCGGTCACCGGCGCGGCGTCGTTCGCCGGGGAACTCGTCGGTGATCTGCTGCTGGTCGCCGAGATGGACGCACTCGGGCGTCGGATCACGACCACGGCCCGTTCGGCCCGGACCGGGCAGGTCCGCTGGCAGCGCCCCGGCCTGCTGCTGGTCGACGCCGGTACGGCCACGGGTGTGGCGACCTCGGAGGTGCGCAGCGCATCCGGTGCCGGTCGCCGGATCGAGGGCACCATCGAAACGGTCGACCTGGCCACTGGTTCGACCCGGTGGACGTTGTCGTTGCCGTCGACGGCGGTCGGCGAACTGGTTCCCGGCACACCGGATCGGCTCCTGGTGCTGCACGACAGCAGCGTGGTCAACCTGCACGACCTGCGTACCGGGGCGGTGGTCGCCACCGGGAAGCTGCCCCCGGCGGACTACGCGCCGGACAATCCGGTGGTGGTCGGCGGCCAGTTGGTGTTGCGTCACCCCGGTAGCTCCGGCGAGTCCCTCATCAGCGGGTACGCCCTGCCCCAGTTGACGCCACGGTGGAGCCGACCGGGTCCTCGGATCGTCGCCGATCTCCGCGACTGTGGGGGCCTGGTCTGCGTCGAGAACCGTGAGCGGGCCACGGTCCTCGATCCGGCCACCGGTGCCCAGCTTCAGAGCGGTGCACCACGGCGAGGTTGGGGTCCGTTGCCCCGGGGTGCCACGAACGGCGCCCGGCTCCTGCTGCGCTCCACCGTGGAACGGCCCCTTGTCGCCGTCGAGCGTGGTGCCGACGTGCACATTCTCGGTGCCCTGCCACCCGGTGTGATGGACTGCCGGGTCGGGACGGTCGACCTGGTGTGCCGTACCGGTGACTACCGGCTGGGCATCTGGCGGATGGTGTCGCCCGAGCGGTGAACGTACGGCAGGACCGGGGCCGGTCAGTCCGGGTCCGCCGGATGGCGCCGGGCGCGGGCGGCCCAGATCGCGTACGCCGGGTCCCGGTCGAGATTGTGCCGGTCCCGGTCGTAGCGGCGGGTGGTGCGCGGATCGGCGTGCCCCATGGCGTCCTGCACGTCCTCCAACGGCACCCCCTCCGATCGGGCGGTGGTGGCGAACGCGTGGCGCAGCGAGTGTGGGGAGAGCTTGGCCCAGGCGGGGATCCCGGCGAGTTGGGCGAGCCGGCGGACCAGCCGGAACACCGCGTGCCGGTCGAGTCGTCCACCGGTCCCGGTGACCAGCAGTGGCCCGGTGAGTTGTTCGACCGGCATCCGTTCGGTCGCGGCCCGGTCCCGCAGGTACGCGTCCAGCACGTACGCGGTGCCGGGGGTGAGGGCACGGCGGCGGGCCCGTCCGCCCTTGCCGACGAATCGGATGCTGCGGTGCCCGCGTTCGTAGCCGAGGTCACTGACGTCGAGCGAGACCAGTTCCCCGACCCGCAGCCCCAGGTCGGCGAGGAACGCCAGGGCGACCCGGTTACGGGCAGCGGTCGGGCCGCTGTCAGCCGCTGCGGCGGCCAGCAGCGCGTCGACCTCGTCCGGGGTCATGCCCACGGTGGCGGAGTGGTCCCGGCTCACCCGGGGCCGGTCGGCCCCGGAGACCGGGTTTGCCTCGACCGCCCGCAACCGGGCAAGGAAGTCGTACCAGCTGGACAGGGCCGACAGTTTGCGGGCCACGGTGGCCGGGGTGAGGGAACGGCCACTGCGTGGATCGACCGTCGACTCCAGGTCCCGGCCGTAGGAGTTGACGTCGAGGAAGGTCACCCGCAACGGGTCGAGGTCGCGTCCGGCGCACCAGGAGAGCCATCCGGCGATGTCGCGCCGGTACGCCGCCCGGGTGTGTTCGGAGAGTCGCCGGTTACGCAGCCACGCCTCGGTGAAGTCGACCGGCCCGGTGGTGAGGGCGGCCTGGGCCGATGGACGTTGGACGGCGGGCGTGCCGACGGTACGGGGCATGTGAAAAAGCTTCTCAGTCTGGTCGCGGTTGCCGTCCGAGGCGCGCCCGGTCCATTCGAGATCGTGTTCGCGCTACCGGGCGCCGCTCTCGGACTCAGCCGACCGGTACACAGGTGTCGTCGTCGGCCGGGGGCTGGTAGCCGCACGTCTTCTTGCTGGTGGTCGACGGGTTCGGTGGGTCTTTCGGCGCGCAGTCGCCGGTGGTGGTCGTGGCGGGGCCGAGCAGTCGTCTCGGCCCGGGGCCCTGGGCGCCCAGCCGGTCCTGTGGGTTGACCAGTGGGCAACGGTCGAGTGACAGGCACCCGCATCCGACGCAGTCGGTGAACTCGTCGCGCAGTTGCTGGAGGTGGCGCATCCGCTGGTCCAGTTCGTCCTGCCAGGACTCGGCCAGCCGCCGCCAGTCCTCCCGATTGGGCGTACGGCTGTCCGGCAGCACGGCCAGCACTTCGGCGACCCGAGCCAGCGGGATCCCGACGCGCTGGGCGATGCGGATCAGCGCGACCCGGCGCAGCGCGTCGCGCCGGTACCGGCGCTGGTTTCCCGCGGTACGGCGACTGCTGATGAGGTTCTGCCGTTCGAAGAAGTGCAGGGCAGATACGGCCACGCCACTGCGTGCCGCCAGTTCGCCGACGGTCAGTTCGTCCATGCTCACGCTCTTTCTTTTCGGTCGCCCTTGACCTTAACAAATGTTGAGGTTCTACCGTCCATCTTGTCGCCGTCAGACAACGGACAGTCATCAACATCAGAGAGAGTGGACGCAGATGGACGCAGAAGAGCAGAGCTCGACCGCCCGGCCACCCCTGCGGGTGGCGGTCATCATTGGGAGCAACCGTGAGGGACGCTTCGGACCCACCGCCGCTCGGTGGTTCGTCGCCCACGCCGAGCAACGCGACGACCTGACCGTGGACCTCATCGACCTGGCGGAGACCCCGCTGCCGACCGGGCTCACCAAGGAACCTCCGGCCGACGTGGCGCAGGTCCTCGCCAGCCTGACCGGTCGACTCGACCTGGCCGACGCGTTCGTCGTGGTCACCCCCGAGTACAACCACAGCTATCCGGCCTCACTCAAGGCCGCCATCGACTGGCACTTCACGCAGTGGCAGGCCAAACCGGTCGGCTTCGTCTCCTACGGTGGGCTCTCCGGCGGCCTCCGGGCGGTGGAGCACCTGCGTCAGGTGTTCGCCGAACTTCACGCGGTGACGGTGCGCGAGACGGTCAGCTTCCACGGCGCCTGGGCGCGTTTCGGTCCGGATGGACGCCCACACGATCCGACGGACTGTGACGCGGCGGCGAAGGCCCTGCTCGACCAGCTCGTCTGGTGGGGTGAGGCACTGCGGGAGGCCCGGACCCGACAGCCGTACGCGGGCTGACGCCAGGCGGAACCGGGGCCGGCAAGACGGGGGTCGGCCCCGGTTCCGCCTGGCAACGCATCCACCTGGACAGGATGCGGCCGTCCATCCGGCCGAAGTGTCGTTCGTATCGGCGATGCGTATCTCAGCCAGGGGCACTTTCGGTCAGAAACCGCTGACAATCGTACGAACCCCGGCTGCTTCGCGCGTCTTCGTCTGGACTCGTCCACGCTGCGGGGGGGCGCCACTCCGGCTCACCGACCGTCCAGATCAGAAGCGTGTCCACGTGCTGGTCCGCCGCCAGTCCCAGTGCTCCAGGGCGCCTGCAAGCTGGTCGTATGCGTCGACACTGGCCTGACCCGGCCCTATCACTGGCGCTGACAGTGCGACGGGTGCCGCGCTTGATGCAAGCGCTGTCGGTAGCAGGCCAGTCCTCGACACGGTCGCACACGGTCGGCCGAGCGATCCCCAACCTCCCGCGCGGGCGCCTGGGCTGGGCGAGCCGCAGATCGCTAGTATGCCGCACTGAAGAGCGGGGAGGGGTCGGATGCAGCCGGACAGTCCATACCAGTTGATCGAGGCGCTGGGATCGTCTGAGGTGGGCACTGTCTGGTCGGCCGTCGACCAGGCGGGCACACCCCTCACAGTGGTTGTCCTCGATGCCCGGGCCGCAACCGACCCGCGGTGGCGGGAAGCCTTCGCCACCGCGGTCAACGCATTGGCGGCACGCCAAACGGGAGGGACTCGGCTGCTCTTCGCCGACTTTGCCACCTCTGCCCCATGGGCTGCCTTCGCCGCAGATGACGGACCCGGCGCCGAGCGGGTCTTCCTGGCTCTCGGCGTGGAGTACCACCCCGTACCACCGGACCTGCACGATGGCGCATCGCCGCCCATCGAAGCAATGGAGGGTGGGCAGCCACAGCCAGCGACCGCAGCCACCGATCCCACCGACAGTTCTCCTCCCGCCGAGCAACCCGTTTCCGGCGGTAGTCCGATCCCCGGCCCCCCAACGGCCCCGGCCGGATCCTCGGCTGCCGCCGACACCACCGAGCCAACGCACGTCCTGCCACGGATCGACCCGTGGGCCGCTCCGCCGCAGGTGTTCTCCACCCCGGCACAGCCTGTGTCGCCGGTCCAGCCGTACTCCGTACCGCCACAGCAACCGGTCTCGGTGCCACCACTGTCCTCCACCGAACCGCAGTGGTCGGTCTCCGGACCACCACTGCCGACATCGGGACAGCCGTACCCGGTGTCGGGAGCACCGCACTCGTCACCGCCCACGCCGTCACCGGCGGGCCCGTTGCCACCGGCAGGCCCGTACTCGTACGGGCCTGCCTACTCGCACGGGGCGACCTACCCGGACGGGCCCGGCGTCGCGCCAACCGCCACCGCACCAGCGGGCCGCCGCAACCGACGTCTGATCGCGATCGTGGGCGTCATCGTCGTGGTCGCCGCTGGCGCGGTGGTTGGTCTGCGGGTGTGGCCGGACGGCAGCCCGCCGCAGAGCCAGGCTCCCACCAGCGCTCCGCCGTCGACGCCGGTACCGACATCGCGACCGGTCCGACCGGGCATCGAACCGCCGCGACCGGGGAACTGGCCGACGTCCTGGCCACAGTTCGACCAGACGAGCCGGGTCCAGACGCTCACCCTCGACGGGATCGGCTTCGCTCTCACCGTCCCCTCCACGTGGGACTGCGTCATGGACGGCAATGCCCAGGGGTTCGTCAGGTACAACTGCGGCACCACCCATGCCGACGGCGGCACGATCGGCGGCGAACTGATCGTCCGCGACTGCCCCAAACCGTGCGACGAGGCGCGCCGGACCACGATGCGTCAGGCCGAGGACGCGTGGGGCCAGCAGTGGCGCTACGCGGGTGAGTACGCCACGCTTGCCGAGACACTGACCCTCGACGGCGAGCAGCGCTACGGTCTCACGGTGGTCGGCTACCGGAGAAGCGTCCCGAGCGGCACAGTCGACCGGCAGCTCGTACTCAGGATGACCGCACCGACGGACTGGGTGGACGAGGTGCGCCGGGTCGCGAATGGAGTCCGGCAGGCAGCCGCGTTCTAGGCGGCACGGGAACGTCTCCGCCGTGACGCTTCCATGCCTATGATGAGCCCGCCTGCTCCGGTGTGACGGCGTATCCCCGCGTCGACCATCGTCAGCCACCCCGGAGCGTCCGGTCAGCCCCTGATGCAACGCATGGAGTTCGTGATGTCCAACGACACGGTGGCCGACCCGGTCGACAGCGGGCGTCCCGCCGGGACCACAGGTCCGGTGAGGGCATCCCGGCTGGCGGCAATCCGGTCCCTGCTCGTCCTGGCAATCTCCGACCCAGGGCAACGGGTCACGACCGGCCTACTCGTGGTCACGCTCGGGCTGGTGCCAGTCGCGTTACTGCCGGCCGAAAGCCCGATCTACGCCGGAATCACGAACGCGACACCAACGCTGTACACATTCACGCTCACGCTCGGACTGTCCAGCCTGCTGATGGTCATGCTGGCGGGGCGCCGGTTCCGTGCCGGCCTGTTGCCCTGGGCACCCTTCCTGCTCTGGCTGCTCACGCTCACCGTCGTCGCCTGGGGCTGGTCGCCACGGACCGTCTCCGGGCTGCTGCACCTCTGCCTGGGCGCGATCGCGTTCGCCATCGGCGTCGCGGCCCACCACCAGGACCGCGGCGGATCGGCGTTGGCCTGGGTGTTCGCCGCCGTCGCCTGGGTCCAGCTCGGCGCGATCGTGGCGGCCGTCCTCGGCTTTCCGCTGCGCGAGGTCACCGGAGCGCAGGCACTGGACGTGCACGGTCGTGCCACCGGACTGACCAGCCACCCCGGCGAGTTGTCGAAGGTGCTGTTCTTCTGCGGGCTCTGTGTGCTCACGCTTCCACAACGTACGGCGCGGGAACGGGTTGCGGTCTGGCTGACGCTGGGCGCCGTATTCGTCGGGACCTCCCTCACCCAGAGCCGCGCGGTCCTTGCCGCCGTCATGGCGATGATCCTCATCTCCGTACTGCTGGAACTCGCCGGCGGGCGGTGGCAGCGGAAACACTTCGTCATCCTCGGAACGACCGTCGTCCTGGGCCTGGCGTCGCTACCGTGGCTGATCAACCGGTTCATGGCGGACCCGACCGGTGGAGCCCGGCCACACATCACGCAGGTCGCCCTGTCAGCCATCGGAGACCACCCGTGGGCGGGCGTCGGCCCCAACGGGTACGTCGCCGTGATCGGCGCCACCGACCGGCTCACCGAAACCGGCGTCCCGGTCCACAACATCTTCCTGCTGAGCGCCGCCGAACTCGGCATCCTGGGCGCCGTCCTGCTCTGGCTGCCGTTCCTCGTCGTGGCCGTACGGGCGATCCGGCGCGTCCGGCTCAGTCGGGGAGCGGACCCGACCGCCCGGGTCCTCGTGAGCGCGCTACCGGGCATCGTGTTGATCGGCGCGACCGGCTGGGGCCTGCTCCAGGGACCCTACTTCCTGATCTTCTCGCTGGTCATGGGTTACTTCGGCGCACGCATCGGCGAACCGTACGCCAAACGTGCTGATGTCCGCCTCTGAGGTCGAGGCGCCGAAACGGCGACGCCCGTCGCTCACGATCACGTCCGGCCTACTCGGCGTCTCTACCATCTCCACCCGGATGACCACCCTGGTCGCGATGGCGCTGCTGGCCAGAGGCGCCGGCACCGAGGCGGTCGGCTACTACGGACTCGCGACCCTGATTGCCTCGTTCACCGCCGCCGCGCTCTCCGTCGGACTTCCGATGTACCTGACCCGGGACGTCGCGGCCGGTCTGGTCTCGGCGCCGCAGGTGGCCCGGATTCACACTGGTCGGCTCCTCCCCCTGTTGCTGGCCGCAGCGGTGGCGTACCCGGTTGCCGGGGGCCTGCTGCCCCGGGCGATCCAGTTCGGCTTCTTTCTCATATTCGTCGCCAGCCTCCTGGAGCAGTGGAACGAGACGGCCTGGGTTCTGGTTCGGGGCACTCGTTCCGCCTGGCTGGAACCGCTCACCAACTCCGCGACCGGGCTGCTGCTCATCGCCGCCTGTTCGGTCGAGACGTGGCTGGGCGACGGCCTGACTTTCGGCGAAGCAGCCGGCTACTTCGCGGTCGCCGCCATCCTCCGGTCCGCCACGGCCTTCCTCGTCGTCGGCATCTGGCGCCAGCTTCGCGCGTCCGGCCGGGTCGATCCGGCGGCCCAACTCCGGCGGTCACTGCCATACTTCGCATCCGACCTGCTCGGCCTCCTCTACTTCCGCGGCGATGTTTTCGTCCTGGCGATGTTCGTCTCCGCGAGCCAGGTCGGCCAGTACGTCTCGGCAGCGGCCATCATCGGTCCCGCCGTGCAGGTCGCGGCCTCGATGGGACTCGGTGCGGTCGCGTACGCCGCCCCACGCCTGCGGCCCGACCATCCGCCGTCAGACGACCCGGTCGTCATCTTCCAGTTTTTCCGGATCTGCGGCCAGATCGCAGCGGGCGTGATCAGCCTCGCCCTCCCGATCGCGGTAGTGGTGCTGTTCGGCGGCGAAGGTGACGACATCCTGGCGCTCGCGATGATCCTTGCCCTGTTCCTGGCACTGCGGTTCGCCAACTTCGGGCTCTCCGCCACGCTGCTCGCCCACGGCCGGGCCGCCAGTCGCCTGCTGGTGCTGGTGCTGAGCCTCGGCGGCAACGTCGCGCTGAACCTCGCGCTGGACGGTCGGTACGGCGCCCACGGCGCGGCCTGGGCGACGGTGCTGACCGAATTGATCGTGGCGGGATCACTGCTCTGGTTCCTCCGGATCCGGGCGTTGGTACGGCCGGTGCTGCTCTCGGTCTCCGGCACGGCGCTCGCGGCGGCTGCGCTGATCGCCGCCTTGGCAGTGCTGAAAGAACCGGCGCTGGCCGCCCCGGTTCCCGGCGTCGTCCTGCTCGCCCTGGCCCTGCTCGGTTTTCTCCGGCAGCGACGAGCCGCCCGGCAGGCAACGGAGACCGACACCGCCGGCTTGACGCAGGACGGTGAGAGCAGCACGGACACGGATCGAAGGGCGACTGTCAGGTGAGATGTGGAATCGCGGGGTGGTTCGGCTCCGACAATCTCGGCGACGAGATCCTTCTACACACGCTCGTCTCGTGTGTCCGATCGGTCGACGAGAGCGCGTCCTTTGTCGTTTTCTCCCCGAACCCGAGCCGGGTAGCCGCACTGCACGGCGTCGACGCGGAGCAGATGCCGACATTGCGGTCGCGCGGTGCGGTGGGACGGCAGAGCGCGGTACAACGGGCGATCCGGGACTGCGACATTCTGTTCCTCGGCCCTGGAACGGTGTTTCAGGAGCGGTCTCCCAACCTGCCGTGGCCCGGGACCCTGGCGTTGTTCTCACGGATCGTCGGCATGGCCAGGCTGGCCGGCACACCGGTGGCGCCAGTCGGGGCGGGCGTCCGGGAGGGAGGCACACCGGTCGGCCGGCAGTTGCTGCACGTGCTGGGCGCCGCGTCCATGGCGATCGGCGTACGCGACCAGCGCAGCGCCTCGTACTTCGGGGGCAAGGCGCAGGTGATCGGGGACCTGGCCTACGCGCTGCCGCTGCCCGAGCTGCGTTCGGGAACCGCCGGTGCGACGGCGGAGGCGACGCGGCGTGGCTTCGCGCTGTCGATGCGACCGCTTGCCCCCGACACCGAGGCCCGATTGCTGGTCTCCCTCCGTGGCTGTCTGGACCGGCTGACTGCCGACGGCTGGACGGGACAGTTCCTTCCGATGGCCTTCGGGCAGGACGCCAGGGGCGAAGACGACCGGGACATCTACCGCCGGGCCTTCGGCGACGTACTCGGCCTGGCCGGCAACCCGCTGGACAGCAGGAACGAGGGTCCGCTCGCCGGAGCGCTCGGTCAGTGGTTGGTCGAGCTCGCCGGGCAGAGGCTCGTCATCGGCACCCGGTTGCACGCCGCGGTGATGGCCGTGGTCCTCGGCGTCCCGACGGTGGCGATCGCGTACGAACGCAAGGTGCACGACGCCTTCGTCGATCTGGGGCTCGAACGATTCGTGGTCGCGCCGGACGTAGATGTCAAGACGCTGCACCACACGGCCGTGGCGGCGGTCGACTCACCCGACCTTTTCCGGGAGGCAGCCGACCGGGCCGCCCGCCAGGGCAGGGTCGCACGGGAGTTTGTCGCCTCCACGCTCAGGAGGCTGGGCTGATGCGGGTCCTGCTGCTCACCCCGTACGCCCCGGATCTGACCCAGCCACACGCCGCAGCCGACACCATCGCACGGCTCGTGCCCCGCCTGGCCGAGAAGACCGAACTGTTCGTGTACTCGCCGCAGCATCGGCCCGCGACCGCGCCGGCGAAGGTCCAGGACCTCAACTACACGCTGCTGCGTTCGAGCGTGCCAGGCGCACCGGGTCGGTGGGACCGGTTCGGCCGGCGACCGGCTTGGCTGCGGCAGGCATGGCCACGACAGGCGACACTGGAGGCCGCCGAACTGGTCGGCCGGCTACGGCCGGACGTCGTTCACGCGGAGTACCTCCAGAGCGCCGAAACTCTCACCAACCGCCGGAACTCCGTGCTCGGCCTGCACGACATCACCGAGAGCGTGATGCGGGAGTCCTACCGGGCCGCCGACGGCGGTGTCGAACGGGCGTACCGGCTGGCCGAACTGCTCCGGACCCGCCACTTCGAACGTGGGGCGATCCGCCGGGCGGGGGCGGTTCTGACCCTTGCCGACGCCGACTTCGACACCGCATCGAGGTACAACCCGAACACGGTCCTCGCCCGACCCGGCGTCGATCTCGGCGAGGTCTGCTGGTCGCCGCCAAGGGACAGCTCCCGACCGCGGCTGGTCTTCGCCGGGGCGATGTGGCGCCGGGCGAACGTCCTCGTGGTGCAGCACCTGGCGCGGGAGGTGATGCCGATCGTCTGGCGGACCCTGCCGAACGCGGAACTCAGAATCGTCGGTGCGGACCCGTCCCCGGACGTACTCGCCCTCGCCGACCTGGACAACAGGCTCGTAGTAACCGGCACAGTGCCTGACCTCCGCACGGAAATGTTGGCCGCGCACGCGGTCGTCGTGCCGTCGATCATCGGTGGCGGCGTGTTGATGAAGGTGGTACACGCGATGGCCCTGGGCTGCCCAGTGGTCACGTCCCCCGGGCCGGCGGCCTCGGTCCGGGGGGATGCCACGAACCTGTTCATCGCGTCGACACCCGAGCAGATCGCCCACGCGGTCGGCGTGGTCGTCGGTTCACCCGACGAGGCGGTCACGCGTGGACGTCGGGCGCGTGCGCACATCGACCGCACCTTCCGGTGGGACGACACGGTGCTCGGGTACCTTGACGCCTACGCAACCGCGAGCGCCCGGTGAGGATCGCCGCGATCGTCGTCGCGTACAACTCGGCCAACGACCTGCCGGAGAGTCTGGGTTGCCTGACGGCGCTCCCGCTGGAGCGGATCGTGGTGGCCGACAACTCGTCCGTGGACGGCAGCGCAGAGGTCGCCAAGCGGTACACGCCGCACGTCCTGGTGCTGCCGAACGTGGGGTTCGGGGCGGCGATCAACGCTGCCGTTGCGACGGCGCCGGACGCCGAGGCGTACTTCCTGCTCAACCCGGACTGCAGTCTCTCCGGGACGGACTTCGCGGCCCTGGTCGACGCGCTCGTCGACGAACCAGGGCTCGGCGCGGTAGCGCCGCTGATGCGTTATCCGGCCGGGGGCTACGGCGTCTCCTCCGGGCCGGAGCCGAGCATGGCGAAGGAGTGGCTGGCGGCGCTGCGGGTGGACTATCTCGTGCCCCACTGGCTCAAGAGTTTCCTGGCCCGCTCGGCGCTGCTCCGGTCGCGGGTGCCGATGCTCGGCTACCTGGCGGTCGAACCGACCCCGCAGACCCGCTCGGTCGCCTGGGTGTCGGGCTTCTGCATGCTTGTGCGGCGCGAGGCGTTCCGCGCAGTCGGCGGCTTCGACCCGGACTTTTTCCTCTACTACGAGGACGTGGACATCTGCCGGCGCATGCGCGAGCACGGTTGGCAGGTCGCTTCGGTCGGGGCGAGCGTCGCCGACCACAAGGAGAGCACCAGTACCGCCGTGGTCGGCAAGCGTCGATTGTATAGATCGGGCATGACCGTCTATTTTTCCAAGCACGGCACACGGCGCCAGCGGTTGCTTGCGCGCGCACTGGGGAGGCTTCCGGTATGAGGATTCTGTTCGTGGCGCCCTGGGTGCCGTCGCCGATGCGACCGCGTAGCCTCGCGCTGCTACGGACGCTCGCCGCCGAACACGAGGTGCGTTTCCTCTCGCTGGTGCACAATGAGGCGGAGGTACGGCTCGCCGACGACCTCCCGGTGCCGGTTCGGACCCTCGTCCCCAACCCCCGCCCGGGTGCCCTGGTCCGGACCCTACGTGCGCTGGTCACGGGACGGTCGTTGCAACACGGGTACGCGAGCCCTCGGGCCCTGACCGCTGCGCTCGAAACGATCCTCGACGACTGGCGCCCGGACGCGGTCCACCTCAACGTCTTCCGGACCGTCCATCTTGTCGAAACCTGTGGTCGTACGCCGGTCATCGTCGACCTGGACGAGTTCCGCAGCGAGTACTACGAGCAACTTGCCGCGCATGGTCCGAACCTCGCCTGGCGGACGCTCGGCCGGATCGAATCCCGGCGGATGCGCGCCCGTGAGGACGAGCTGGTACGGATGGGCGTACCGCTGATGCTCTCCGCCCCGCCGTCGCACGGCGCGATGCGGCCGAACACCTATCTCGTCCGCAGCCCGTACGACTTCCCGGCTCGTCGCCGCGACACCGGGCCGGCGGCGGAACACGGCGCGGAGACGGCGCCGATGGTGCTCTTCGTCGGACGGCTCAGCTACGAGGCGAACGTGGCTGGCCTGCTGTGGTTCGTACGCGAATGCTGGAACGGCATCCGGCAAGGTGTTCCCGACGCCCGGCTCAGGATCGTCGGGTCGGATCCGCCCCGAGTGGTGCAGTCCCTGGTCAGGAACGGCAACGGGATCGAGCTCTTCGCGGACGTCCCGGAGATCGAGCCGCACTACGAGGTGGCGACGGTGGCGATCGCGCCGATCTTTCGGGGCACCGGGGTCCAGATGAAACTCATCCAGTCCCTCGCTGCCGGCGTGCCGACCGTCACCACCGCCACGGTCGCGGATCGCGCCGGGGTACGTGACGACGTCCACGTGCGGATCGCGGAAGACCCGCAGAGCTGGACGACCGCTGTGATCGGCATGCTGAACCGGGAACCGGGCACGGAGCAGCTCGCCGCTGAGGGTAGGCGGTGGGCAGTCGCGGAGCACAGCCTGTCGGCCGTGTCGCGGCAGCTTGACCTCGCGTACACCTCGGTGTCTGGCGCCCCGGCGATGCAGCCCTGAGCCGTCCTGCGGGATCGCTGCGCCAGCCTGAGCCGTCCGAGTCCTGGCGCACGACAGTGGCATATATTGGCAGGTATGCCCGACGACGTCGCGTTGCTGCTGCGGCGGACCGGCTTCGGCCCGAAGGCGACAGACCTGGACGCGGCGCGCAAGGCCGGCTACCAGGCGACCGTCGCCGCATTGACGTCGCCCACCGGGCTGGACATCGGCGCGCTCGCCGCACCGATGTCCAGCCTTGAACCGGACCCGTACACGCGGCTGAGCGACCCGACGCCGGCGCAACGGAGCACCGCCGACGAGCAGCGTCGGCAACAGACGCTGGCGATAACCCAGTGGTGGCTGGACCGACTCACCGTCGCCGACCACCAGGGCACGGAAAAGCTGATCTTCTTTTGGCATGGTCACTGGGCCACGTCCGTCAAGAAGGTCATCCGTGCCCATCTGATGTTGTCCCAGCACCAAACGCTGCGGGCTTCGCTCGACTTCTCGGTCATGGCGCACCGGATGATCACCGACCCGGCGCTGATCTACTGGCTCGACGGGCAGCTCAACACGAGGTCCGCGCCGAACGAAAATCTCGGCCGGGAGCTGATGGAACTCTTCACCCTCGGCGTCGGGAACTACAGCGAGCGGGACGTCAAGGAAGCCGGTCGGGCGCTGACCGGCTGGAAAATCGACTACGACGCCGTACGGACGTATTTCAACCCGCCGTCGTACGACACCGGGCAGAAGACCATCCTCGGTGTGACGAGAGATTTCAACGCGCACTCGCTGGTGGACTTCCTGCTCTCGCAGCCGCAGTGCCCCCGCTTCGTCGCCGCCAGACTCTGGTACCGCTACGCCTCGTCGACGGCCCCGATCCCCGGGCCGACACAGGACCGGATGGTTGCCGCCTTCCCCGACTCGATGGCCATGCTGCGGGCGCTCCTGATGGACGAGGCCTTCCCTGTCAGCCGTGGCAACCTTGTGAAGCAACCGGTGGAGTGGTTGGTTGGCGCGGCCCGACAGTTGGGGCTGCGGCTGGGCACCCTGCCCGTGGCGACGATGGAACAGGTCATCTACGGGCTGGAACGGCTCGGTCAGGTGCCGTTCGCGCCACCCAGTGTCGCGGGCTGGCCCGCTGGTGCGTCCTGGCTGACCGTGGGAGCGGCGCAGGTCCGTCTGAGTCTCGCCGGCAAGCTCGCCCAGTTGGTCGACACCCGACCGACGACCCCGGATGAGTTGGCGCACCTACTCACCGTCGACACGTGGACGAACAGGACCTACTCCGCCCTGACAGAGACGAGCGATCCCCGTCACCTGCTGACCCTCGGGTTGGCCAGCCCGGAGTACCTGGTGACCTGACATGGACGCGGTGACTCGACGGAAGTTCCTGCTCGCCTCCGGAGTGGTCGGCGCGGGTGCCATCGCCGCAGGCGCCACCGGGCTCGGTCTCGCCGAGCTGCTCGCGACCGCCTCTGATACGTCCCCTCAGGACAGCGACGCCGACAGGCTGGTCATGGTGACCCTGTACGGCGGCAACGACGGTCTGAACACGGTGATCCCGTACGCCGACCCCGTGTACCACTCACTGCGACCCGAGCTGGCGTACCCGGCCGACACAGTGCTCCGGCTCGACGACGCGCTGGGACTCAACCCGGCGCTGACCGGGCTGCGCGGGCTCTGGGACGACAAGGGGCTGGCGATCGTCCTCGGTGTTGGTTATCCGGACCCCGACCGTAGCCACTTCCAGTCGATGGACATCTGGCAGACCGCGTCCCCGAAGGGTCCGGTCGAAACCGGCTGGATCGGCCGATGGTTGGACAGTGTGAACGCCGCTCCGGAGACTGCGGTCAGCTTCGAGTCCGTGCTCCCGCCCCTGCTTGTCGGCGAAACCCGAGCCGGCTCCTGTGTGAGCACCGGTGGCCTGCGGCTGCCGAGCGGGATCAGCGCCGAGATGGTCGCTGCACTGGGACGCACCGATCCGGGTGAGTCTCCGGCGCGCTCCCGGGCCGCCGCCTCCTACGCCGACCTACTCACGATCGACCAACTGACCCGGGAGGCGGAGCGGGCGATGAACACGGCCGGCGCGGATGCCGGACCGGGCGCCACCGCCACCGGCACCGGGGGTGACAATTCGCTCGACGCCCAGCTTTCACTGGTGGCCACGTGCATCGAGGCCCGCGTTCCCACTCAGGTCTACTCGGTCAGCCTCGGCGGTTTCGACACACATGCTGAGGAAGTGCCCGGGCACGAACGGCTGTTGCGGCAGCTCGACGCCGCGCTCACGTCGTTTGTGAGGCGGATGGCACGGACCCAGACCGGCCGCCGGGTGACCGTCGTGGTCTACAGCGAGTTCGGCCGTCGGGTCCGGGCGAACGCCTCCGACGGCACCGACCACGGCACCGCCAGTCCGGTCCTCCTGTTGGGTCCGGGGGTGGCTGGCGGTTTCTACGGGGAGCAGCCGCCGCTGACCGACCTCGACGACGGTGACCTGAAGGCGACTGTCGACTTCCGGGACGTGTTCGGCACGGTGATCGCCTCGGTGCTGAAAGCCGATCCGGGCCGCTACCTCGACCGCTATGACGTACGCCCGCTCCCGCTGTTCTCGGCCGCGTGACTGCCGTCCCGGCGGTGGTCACGTTCACCGGCTCCGCCACACGGCGCAGCCGCCGGTTGTGATGGGCGGCTGCTGAGGTTCGTCGGTGATCGGTGACTCGCTATCGGGTCGCCACCAGCAGGTCGTCCAGGACGAGCGTGCGCAGGTCGTCGCGCGAGGGCATCCGGCCAAGCCCCCGCAGCCGTCCCGACTGCGCCTTCCGCATGCCCTCCAGCAGCTTTCGGGCCTCGCGGGCATTGCCGAAGTTGCGGTCACGTTCGATCTGCCCGAACCACTCCAGCAGAGCGTCGCCGAGCCCCGCACCCAGCACGTAGTCGTCGTTGCGGGTGATTCGCTTGACGATCAGGACCAGCTCGTCCGGGTCGTAGTTCTCGAACTCGAGGGTTTTGGCGAACCGGGAGCCCAGACCGGCGTTCGCGTTCAGGAAGTCCCGCATCTCGTCGGTGTAGCCCGCCACGATGACCGCGACCTCGTCGCGGCGGTCCTCCATCAGCTTGACCAGTGTGTCGATGGCCTCCTGACCGAAGTCGGCGCTCGCACCACCCGACCGCGAGAGGGTGTACGCCTCGTCGATGAAGAGCACTCCGCCCAGTGCCTCCTCGAATACCGAGGTCGTCTTCTCGGCGGTGTGTCCGATGTACTGGCCCACCAGATCGCGCCGCGAGACCTCCTTGAACTGCCCGTTCGGCAGTACGCCGAGCGCTTTGAGGAGTTGCCCGTAGAGCCGGGCGATGGTGGTCTTGCCGGTTCCGGGAGCACCGGTGAAGACCAGGTGGTGACTTGCCGCGCCGACGGCCAGGCCGGCACCGCGCCGCCACTCGTTGACCTGGATCTCGTCGATAAGGGCGCGTACCTCGGCCTTGACACCGGCCAGCCCGATCATCGAATCGAGTTCGGCGAGAAGCTTGTCGACCTGCGCGGTGTCCTGCTTCGTGGCACCCTCGATTGCCTCGATGCCGACCTTTGGTCGGTGCAGTCCGTCTTCCAACGGCCGGATAGTGGGGGTGGCTCCCTCTTCGACCTGGATACCAGGCGTCGCGGTGTCCTCCACCCGGGTGCCCTCGACCAGACCGGCACAGCCTCGGTCGAACCTGATGCCAACGCCCCGCGTGTCGTGCACCCAACTGTCCGTGATGCTTGGTGAACTCTGGTGCGCGATCGCGATGCCGACATCTCCGGTACCGGAGATGTCGCAACGCTCGATCGCAGGCCGGCCGGCCTGGTAGATGTAGAAACCACGGAAACCACAGCCCGCCACCGTGGAGTTGCGGATCGTCGGGTTCGCACCCAGTCGGACGATGATTCCGTCGTCGGCGATGTCCCTGATCTCACACTTGTCGAGAACCCCACCGGCATCCTCGATGATGAAGCCGTACTGGCCCGCGGAGACCTTCACGTCGGTGGCCGTCAGGATGGCGCCGTCACCGACGCTGACAGCGGCCGCGTAACCGGCGCTCGCCTCGCAACGCTCGACCGTCAGCCGGCCTCCGGACGCCTGCACCGCAGGATAGTCGGCGGCCTTCAGCACCAGACCCTGCAGGGTGATCTCGCCGTCCCGGCAGGTCACCGCAGGTCCGTCGGCGCCGGTGGCATCGATTGTCACCGAGCCGGCTTCCTTCGCCGCCACCAGGCTCAACCGGCGCCCGACCAAGCGGACGCTCTCCGGGTAGACGCCTGGTTCGAGGGAGATCACCGCCCCGTCGGTGGCGACCTCAAGGGCGTCCTGGATCGTCGGGTAGGCCCCCGCTCGCTGTGACGAAACGGTCAGTATCCGGGCCATGGCTCCCCTACACCTAGGTCAGGGTGGACAGTGGTCCCGGCCTGCCGGCCTCCCCGTCCACCTCGGAGGAAATCGTACCGACCGGACCCTCCTCTCCCGCAACGGGTTACGGTCCCGACCCGTGGCCGTCGGCACGGAACCGGGCGCGGGCCTTGACGGCGCGGTCCGGTCAGCCAGTCGGTGAGCAGTCCACAGAGTCCTGACCGCGACGCGGCGACCCGGTGCGCCTCCGCGGCGACCCGCTCCACGTGGTAGGAACATCCGCACCGATACGCCAACCAACGGCGGGGATGGCGGCACGCACGTCGATCCTATGATGGTGGGACGCCCCACGCGGGCGGCGAACCAGTCAGGGGGAGCTGAATCGCATGAGCGCGTCGCCGCAGACCCAGTCGCCGGGCAACCGCAGACGGCAGCCGCCACGACCGCGAACCACGTCCCCGCAGTCGGCTGCCGGCACATCGGCCGGTCCGGGCGCACCGGAACGCCCCGAGCCAGCGATCCTCCTTCCCCGTCGCCGGCCGGGTCGACTCGGGCCCGTGCACGTCGCCCAGCTGTTGATCGCCGAGACGGTGGTGATCGCGCTCCTCGTCGCGTTCAACGGCGGCGTGCTGCCGGCCGTCGTGGGTGGCCTGGTGAGCGCGGCGGTGCTCCTGCTCGCGCTGGGGCGGCACCAGGGTCGCTGGTGGCTGGAGAAACGTCTCATGACGTGGCGGTACCGGCGTCGGCAGCGCACCGGTGCGGGCGTACCGGCGGGCGACAACCCCCGCCTCGCCGCGCTGCGCGTACTGGCCCCGGACCTGACCGTCGAGAACGTCGAGGTGGCTGGCACACCGGTCGGCGTCGCCCGCGACAACGCCGGTTGGTACGCGGTCGCGCAGGTCACCCCCAAGCCGGCCGCACGCGGCGAGGCTGGCGGACTCCCACTGGATCTGCTCGTAGCGGCCCTCGCCGACGCCGCACAGCCCGGCGCGGTGCTGCAGGTGGTGACCCAGACGGTGCCCTCGCCCAGCGTCGCCCTGTCTCCCGCGTCAAAGGCCCGCCAGTCGTACCAGGAACTTCTGGGGCGGTTCGGCGCCATACCGGCGGACCAGCAGAGTTGGATCGCCGTCCGTCTGGACGCGCGTCTGGTGGCCGAGGCCGGTGCGACCGGCGGCGCCGAGCTTGACGTCGCGCCGGCTGTGGTGGCCAGTCTGGTGCGGCGGGTCGCCAAATCGCTGCGCTGGGTCGGCGTGACGCATCGACTGCTCGACGCCGAGGAACTTCTCGTCGTGCTCAGCCACTCCTGTGACCTGGAACCGGGGTACAGCGCGAGCCCGGTTCAGCCGCGCGAGGACTGGGCGCAGTGGCACTCGTCGCGGCTGGCCCACCGGTCGTTCTGGATCCGTGGCTGGCCGACTCTGGCCGAGGCATCCTCGTTGCTCACGAAGGTGTCCACCGCCGAGGCCGCCATGACGAGCGTGGCACTGATCATGGCAGCGGACGATGCTGCTCGGACGGTTGACCTGCGAGCGCTGGTACGGGTCGCCGCACCGGCCGAAGAACTGGAGCGGGTCTGCCTGTCGCTGGTCCGCGGCGCGGAACGGATGAGCGCCGACCTGTTGCGGCTTGACGGCGAACATGGCCCGGCGGTCTACGCGTCGGCGCCGACGGGAGGCGGTGCCCGATGACCGGGCCAGGAAACGACGAGGCGCGGGAGACCGCGGTGCAGCCCGTACCTCCACCACGAGCCACCGGGCGGGCGTCCGTCGTGCTGCCGCCCGGACGGCAACCGGCAACCGGCGCGGCACCGACCGGCGACGCGGTGCCGGCCCAACCACTACCGCCACCCCCACCACTCTCGCAGGTCGCGGCCGTCGCCGGGGGCGTGGTCATCGGCCGCCCCGGGAGCCAGTCGGGGGCGTGGCCGGCAGTCGCCCCGCCGGCGCAGCCAGTGCCGCCGCAGACGTGGGCACCCCCGAGCCCCGCACCAGCGCAGTGGGCGCCACCCCCACCTCCGAATCCGGCGGGAGGACAGACGACGGCCACACCGGGTCCGGGAACGGCCGTGGGGCAGTACGGCGCGCAGAGCCCGGGCGAGGCCATCCCCGCGCCACCGCCGAGCCAGTGGACCCCGGTCCACGGAGGGCTTCCCGTACAGACCAGCCCGGCGGGCGCGACACCGGCGCCTCACCTGACGGCACCGCCGGCCCCGGCGCCACCGCAGGCCGCCACATTCCCCGGAGCCGGCACCGTGGCCCGGCCGACCGCCCAGGCCCTGGGAACCGCCGAGGCACTTGGCAGGGCTTCGGCGGCCCAGTTGTCGGCGCACGGGATCGCCGTGCCCGACACCGGCCGCTCGGGTCCACCCGACACCGAAGAGGACCACACACCACCGGACCACGGCCGACGGCCGAGCCTTTCCGGTTGGCTGACGCGACTGCGCATCGGCTCGCACACAGCCTCCCGGACCGCACTCACTCAGCTTCGGATCACGTCCGCTGGCTCCGGAATGATCCTCGGCGCGGACCGGCAGCAACTGCCGGTATCGGTGCGCATGTTCCGGCCCGAGCCCGCCCGGGTCGCCCTGGTTGGCGGAGTGTGGGCCGGGCAGCTCCTCACCTTCCGGGCGCTCGCGCTCGGTGCCCGGGTCGCCGTGGTGACCACCGACCCGTACGCCTGGCACGGGTTCGGTGAACGCGCGACCGGGCACGGTGACCGGGTCGCCGTGCTGAACGCCGAGCAGCCTCTGGCGCTGACCGGTTCTGCGCACCAGCCCGTCCTGGTCATCTACGACCTGGGTTTTGTCGGTGGCTCCGCGCCGCCACCGTTGGGGCCTTGGCAGACCCAGCTCACCGTGCTGCGTCAGCTCAGCCAATCCGGCGTCCCCGCGATCCAGGACTGCGAGCTGGTGCTCCTGCAACGGCTGTCGAGCGTGGAGGCGACGCTGGCCGCCGAGGCGTTACGACTGCCCCAGCCGAGCACCCAGTTCCTCCAGGTGATGGCCGACGACATGCTCGCGCTGGTCGGGGACGGCGCCGAGCGCTACGTCTGGTACGCACAGACGGAGGTTGAGCGGCAGTTCGTCGGCGGCCCCCGACGCTGATCCAGCCTGCCCCGCCCGGCGCGGGCGAGGCAGGCTCCGTCTGGTCAGTGTGCCGGCGGAGACCAGGCGAGCTGGACCAGTCGGGCGCCGTGTCGGCGGGTGAAGAGCCAAGCCCGGCCGGGCGGGAGGAACTGAGGCTTCATGTTGCCGAACAGCGCCCCTTCCTCGCGCGGTCCGGACATCATCAGGCCCGGTGACGCCAGTTCCCGGATCCTGCCGATCAACGGATCGAACATGGCTCGGGATGCGCCACCGATCCGCCGGGTGATCACCACGTGCAGGCCGATGTCCCGGGCCTGGGGCAGGAATTCCAGCAGCGGCGCCAACGGGTTGACCGTACCGCTGGCCACCAGGTCGTAGTCGTCGACCAGCAGGAACAGGTCGGGGCCCTTCCACCAGCTACGGTTGCGAAGCTGCTCTGGCGTGACATCCGGACCGGGCAGCCGTTCCCGCATCACCGTCGTGACCTGCTTGATGAGGTCGGTCGTCGACTGCTGGGCGGTGCCGAAGCCGATCAGGTGCGCGGTGTCGACACAGCCGAGAAGGCTCCGGCGGTAGTCGACCAGGATTATCCGAGCCTCGCTCGGCTCGTACCCGGTCGTGATCATCTTGGCCAGGCTGCGCAGGAACGAACTCTTGCCACTTTCGATGTCGCCGAAGAGCAGCGCATGCGGCTCGGCGTCGAAGTCGAGATGAACCGGCTGCAGGTCGGCCTCGGCGATGCCGATCGGCAACCGACCGGCATGTGGAGCGGGCAGTGCCGCGTACGGGAGTTCGGCGGGCAACAGTCGGACCGCCGGTGCCCGCTTGCCGGTCCACTGCGCCTGGGTGGTCTTGACGAACTCGGCGACCGCGTCGGCAAGGTCGTCCACCCGTGGCTCGGCGTCCAGTTGGGGCAGCCCGGCCAGGAAGTGGAAGCCGTCCGGCGTGAGGCCACGTCCCGGCGTGCGCTCCGGCACGTTCACCGCCGCCCGCCGGTTGATCACCGAGTCACTCGGCTCGCCGAGCCTCAGCTCGATCTTGGTCCCGAACATGTCCCGAACCGCCGCCCGGACATCCATCCACCGGTTCGTGGCGGCGAGGATGTGAACCCCATAACCCAACCCTCGGTTGGCCAGCTCGTTGATCATGGGCTCAAGGTCGTCGAACTCGGCACGCACCGTCGCCCAACCGTCCACAACCAGGAAGATGTCGCCGAACGCGTCCTCGGTGAACCGTCCCTGCCGCTTGGCCCGCCGGTAGGCGGCAATCCCCTCCACGCCGTGCGCGGCGAACGCCGCCTCCCGCTCCTGCATGAGGCCGTACATCTCGGCGATGGTCCGGCGGACCTTGTCGACGTCACGCCGGTTGGCCACACCACCCACGTGAGGCAGCCCCGCCATCGCCGTCAGGCCACCGCCGCCGAAGTCGAGGCAGTAGAACTGGACCTCGCGCGGCGTGTGCCGCAGGACCAGGCTGCCGATCAACGTACGCAGGAACGTGGTCTTTCCGGTCTGCGGCCCACCGACCACGATCACGTTGCCGGCACTGCCGGACATGTCGAGCCACATCGGCTCGCGGAGCTGCTCGAACGGCTTGTCGACGATCCCGACCAAACCGTGCATCGCCCGCTCCGGATCCAACGACTCGGCGGTCAGGCCGCGTTCCGGGGAATGCACGATCGGCGCCAGCATCTGGCCGAGGGTGGGTGGTGCGCCGAGCGGCTCCAGCCAGACCTGGTGCGCCGGCGGACCCTGGCCCTCCATTCGCTGAACCAGGACGTCGAGCAGGGTGTCGCCGACCGCGGTCTCTTCGAGCTCCTCGGGTTCGGGATTCCCGGCCGGCTGGTCCGTGCGCGGCGCCGCGACGTAGTAGGTGGTGAAGTCTCGGACCGGATCGACCGGGCGACCGCCCACCGTCGCCCGGTAGCCGTCCTGACGAACCACGCCGGATACGTACGCGGCCCTGAACCGGATCAGCCCTTCGGTGCCGGTACGCAGGTAACCGTGACCGGGCGCGCGGGGCAACTCGTAGGCGTCCGAGACGCCGAGCACCGCCCGGCTGTCCATCGAGGAGAAGGTTCGCAACCCGACCCGGTACGAAAGGTGGGTCTCCAACCCGCGCAGTCGGCCCTCCTCCAACCGCTGCGAGGCGAGCAGCAGGTGGATCCCGAGCGACCGGCCCAGCCGGCCGATCTGAACGAACATGTCAATGAAGTCGGGCCGCGCGGTCAGCAGCTCGCTGAACTCGTCAACGATGACCAGCAGGCTCGGCAGTGGCGCCAACGGCACGCCGGCGGCGCGTGCTCGTTCGTAGTCACGCTGGGACGCGTAGTTGCCGGCCTGCCGCAGCAGCTCCTGGCGGCGGACCAGCTCACCCTGCATGGCGCCGAGCATCCGGTCGACGAGGGAGAGTTCGTCGGCCAGGTTGGTGATCACCGCGCTGGTGTGCGGAAGCCGGTCCAGCGCGGTGAAGGTCGCACCGCCCTTGAAGTCGACGAGAACGAAGTTGAGGATCTCGGAACTGTGTGTGACGGCGAGGGCAAGCACGAGCGTGCGCAGCAGTTCGCTCTTGCCGGAGCCGGTTGCGCCGACCAGCAGGCCGTGTGGCCCCATGCCGTCCTGCGCGGACTCCTTCAGATCAAGCTCGATCGGGCGCCCGTCCTGGCCCACCCCGATCGGCACTCGCAGCCGGTCCCGGTTGGGCCGGCCGGCCCAGGCACGAACCAGGTCGAGGTCGTGCGGTGGGCCAAGTTCGAGCAGCTCGGCGAGGCCGAGGTCGATGGTCACCGGAGACGACTGATCCGCGTACGAGGTGGCGGAGAGCCGCAGTGGCGCCAGCTCACGGGCCAGCACCTCGGCCTCGGCCGGGGCCAACGTGTCCGCGATGCCCACCTCGGTGGTGCCGTCCATGGTGGTGCCGGAAATCGTGCCGTCGTCCGCGAGGTCGAGCGTGACGGAGGTGTCGTCGAGCAGTCGAGGCGGCGGGTTCGACAAGTCGAGGATCGTGACCCCGGCGACGCCACCATCGGTCATCAGGTGGTCCGACCCGGCTGTCGACCCGCCGTCGATGATGGCCACGACATGCGGCCCCGCGACGGCCTGCGCGACGGTCGGGTCAAACCGTGGCCGGTTGGCCAGCACGTCGTCGAGCATCGCCTCCAGTGCGGCCACCGACGGCGCGAAGAGCCGGATCGGCCCGACAGCATCGAGTTTCGCCGGGTGTTGCGCGTGCGGCAACCACTTGGCCCACTCCCAGTCTGCCCGCCGTTCGTTGGACACACAGACCCCGATCAGCAGGTCGTCGGGGGCGTGGAAGGTGGATACCTGGGCCAGCAGGGCACGCGCGAGATCGCGGGTGGGGGTCTGCGGTCCGCGCAGGTAGACGTGGGAGAAGTCGCGCAGCGCGATGGCCACCGGGAGGTCGGGCACCACCGCGTAGGTGGCGACGAACTTCCGCAACGCCATGGCGCAGAGTGGCTCCAACTCGTCGACCGGACGGGTCTGTGGCGGGATCAGCGGGGTCGCGACCTCCTGTGAGCCGAGCCCGATACGGACGACGCTGAAGTCGGCGTCGCCACGGCGGCGCTCCCAGAGCCGACCCCCGGTCGCGGTAGCCCAGAGGGCTGCCGGTTCGGGGTGTCGATAGTGGATCGCCTCGCGCTGTTGGCGGATGGTGGCGCGTAGTTGGGACCGGAGTTGGGCCAGCCGGCGCATGTACTGGCGGCGGGCTTCGATCATCTCCTTCTTACCCGGCCCGGACTGATTCATCATCATCATCCCCATCATTCCGAGGATGGAGATGCCGAACATTCCGCCGGCCACATACGTCAGCGGCCCGCCGCCGCCACGCTGGCCGGCCATCATCAGCCCCATCGCCGCGCCACCGGCGACCATCGGCAGGATCGTGAGCATGCGCGTCCATGCCTTGCCCGCTGGCGGCGGAACTTCCGGCGGCGGATCGAGCACGACCTCGCCCGAAGGCAGCGCCGGGGCGACCCGGCGCGGCAGGCGTTTGACAATGACCGACGTCATCGTTCGACCTCCCCGTACGACCGGACCCGGCGGGGCAATCCTATAGACAGTGGAGCTTCGTCTTGGATCGCCCCGGCTTGGACGCACGAGATGCGAACGGGCCGGAACCGACATGCTAGGTTGAGCGCTGCCATCGCATGGGGCGGGGAGGTTACCAGCATGGCGGTCCCCGGAAGCCTAAGTCTGGCCAGGGTTACGG
Source organism: Micromonospora sp. NPDC050417 (assembly GCF_044458865.1). Taxonomy (NCBI): domain Bacteria; kingdom Bacillati; phylum Actinomycetota; class Actinomycetes; order Micromonosporales; family Micromonosporaceae; genus Micromonospora; species Micromonospora sp. NPDC050417. The sequence continues at coordinate 177,861 of NZ_JBITIH010000014.1, read as the reverse complement.
TCGCAGCACCGAAGCGGCGAATGGACGTCGCGTTGCCCGACAATCTGATTGTCGCCGAACTGCTGCCGCATCTGCTGCGGCATGCCGGCGACGATCTCGGTGACGTCGGCGAGCGGCACGGCGGTTGGGTCCTGCGCCGCGCCACCGGCGCGGTGCTCGAGCCGAACCGCAACCTTTCCGTGCAGGGCGTTCGCGATGGCGAGCTGCTGCACCTCGCGCCACGCCGCGACGACTGGCCGGAGCTGGCCTACGACGACGTGGTGGAAGTGATCGCCGGCGGCGCCCGGCGCGCCGGGCGCTCCTGGGGGAACGAGGCAACCCGGCGGTGCGCGCTGGCGGTCACCGCCGCCGTCCTCGTCCTCGGCCTGTTCGTACTTCTCTCCGCCGGACCGCCGTGGCCGCTGCCCGCCGCCGCCGCCCTCGGCCTCGCCGCCGTGCTGGCGGTCCTCGGCATCCTGCTCTCCCGGGCGTTCGCGGACGCCTCGGTGGGCGCAGTGGTGGCCGCTTCCGGCCTGCCGTACGCCTTCGTCGGTGGAGCCCTGCTCGCCGCACCCGATGGGACCCCGCTGACCAGCCTGGGCGCGTCCAGCCTGCTGCTCGGGTCCGCGCTGCTGCTGGTGTTCAGCGTCATCGGCTACACCGGCGTCGCCGCCGTACAGCGGCTCTTCATGGCCGGTCTCGCCTGCAGCCTCACCGGTGTGGTCGCGGCGCTGCTCTGCCTGGTCGGTGCCGCACCGGTCGGCGCCGCCGCGGTGGCCCTGACCCTGGTCATCGGCCTGCTGCCCGGCTATCCGCTGATCGCGAGTTCGCTCGGCCGGCTGCCGGTTCCAGAACTGCCGGACCGACCGGAGGACATTCTGGAGGATCGACCGGTCCCCCGGCGGTCCGACGTATTCGCGGCCGTGGCGCGTGCCACGGAATTGCTCTCGGGCATGCTGCTCGCCGCCGCGGTGACCGGGGCGCTGTCCATCGCCTTCCTGATCAGCGTCGACGGAACGCTCGCCGGTGAGCTGCTCTCACTGGCCGCCGCCGCGGCGTTGCTGCTCCGGGCCCGGCTGTTCGCCCTGCCCCAACAGCGGGTTCCCCTGCTGACCAGCGGGGCGATCGGTCTGGCACTACTGCTGTTCGGGTATGTGCTGGGAGCCGGGCAGGGTGGTCGGCTGCTGTTGCTGATCCTGTTCGTCGCCGCGGCCGGCATCGTGCTCGCCGCAGGGCTCGTGTACAGCCGGCGGAGCCCGTCACCGTACGTGGGCCGCGCCGCCGACATCCTCGACGTCCTCGCCATCATGGCGTTGATCCCGCTGGCCTGTGCGGTGCTGGGTGTCTTCGGCGCGATCCAGGGGCTCTTCGCGTCGATCGGCGGGTGAGGATCTGATGGCGACCCGACGGGACCAACTACATTCCTACCAGTTCATGACACAGCGGGTCATCTCCGCCTTTGTCATGCGGGAGACCGACCCACAGCAGTCCCCGCTGCGACGGGGCATCGGCGCGCTCTTCGGCGGCGTGATGGTCGCGGTTCTGGTGGCGGCCGGGTTCGGCATCTACGGTCTACTCACCAAGGTGGGCGCCGACCGGTGGCAAGCCGACGGCGCGGTGGTGATCGAAAAGGAAACCGGCGCCAGCTTCGTCTACTTCGGGGGCATCCTGCATCCGACGCTGAACTACGCGTCGGCCGTGCTGGCCGCCGGGCGGGCCAATCCACCGGTGTTCCGGGTAGCGGCCAACTCGCTGAGCGAGGCGCCGCGCGGCGGCACCGTCGGCATCCCCGGTGCACCCAACTCGCTGCCGACTGTCAAGCGTCACGTCGGCCTGCCCTGGACCGTCTGCGCCGTACCCGGCACCGACGAAGCCGGGCAGGGCATCAGCGGAGTCGCGGTGGCGATCGCTACCGTGCCTGAAGGCGGCCAGTCGCTCAGCGATCAAGCGGTTCTGGTCCGCGACGCCCGGCTGGGCTCCCAGTTCCTGATCTGGCACGGCCGCCGCCATCAGGTGCACGCACCGGACACCCTGGTGCCCGCGCTGTTCGGTGCGGTCAACCAGGTCCCCGTCGGCACAGCGTGGCTGAACGCCCTGCCAGCCGGTGGCGACATCCAACCCATCAACGTGAACGACCGGGGCAACCAGTCCCAGGCGGTCCCGGGTCGCCGAATCGGCGACGTCCTGAGCACGGAAACCGGTTCGGGAACACAGTTTCACCTGGTCTTCGGAGACGGACTGGCCCCGATCACCGCTTTGCAGCGGGACATCCTGCGCGCCGCGTCACCGGTGGAGGCCATCCCGGTCAGCATCTCCGAAGCCAACGCGGCTCCCCGAAGTGGCCAACTCCAGGCTCCTGCCGGTGACGTTCAGCCGCCCACGGCAACCCCGACGCTGACCCAGCCGTCCGGCGCCGACGCCCTCTGCGCCGTCACCCGCGACGCCACAGCCGCGCCGACCGTCCAGGTGGGCGGCCGGCTGCTCGGACTCGCAACGGCGGTGCCCACCACGGCCGTCTCAGCCGATGGTGTCCCCCTTGCCGACCTGGTGTTGGTGCCTCCGGGCCGGGTCACCACCGTACGCGTGCTGGGTTCGCCGAGCGCGCAGGCGGGACCCTACTACGTCATCACCGACCTGGGCATCAAGTACCCCGTACCGCAGGCGGCCGTGCTGCCAATGCTCGGTTACCAACCGGCCCAGGCGGTGGACGTGCCAGCGAGTCTGGTGAGCCGGATTCCGACCGGCCCGACCCTCGATCCGGCCGCCGCGCTCCAACCAGCCGCCACCGGCGGAGCCTGACGGCTCAGCGCCGGTGGCGCCGAGCCGGCCGCGCGCGACACACTGCGCTGGCGTCAGCCCGCCGGGAAGAGCGACACCGGCGGACCCGGCTCGTCTGGCTCGACCCGGTTTGCCGGTGCGGCTGCCGACGCAGATCGCCAGAGCCGCCGCCGCCCGCGTGGCATCGCCACCGCCGTCACCAGCACGGTCAGCACGACCAGCAACGCCACGACGCTGCCGGCGATTGCCAGCTCCCGACTTCGCGCCCAGGCGGGGGAAGCCTCAGCCGGGGGTCGGACCAGAGCGGGCAACGGTTCCGGGCCATTGCCCGCTACCCGATCGGTCACCGCTCCGTACGGGTTCACAATGCCGTGACCGTAGGCGTCGCCGCCCGCGGCCGGCACTGCGGTCGCCAGCAGCTGCCGCACCATCTCGTCCGCTTGAGGGTCGCCGCGCCGGGCGTGTACCAACGCCACCGCCCCAGCGGCGAAGGCACAGGCCACCCCCGTCCCGTTCACGACGGTCATGCCAGCGCCACGTTGCAGCGTCGGGACGGCACCACCCGGCGCGACAAGGTCAACGAAGGAGCCCTGTTGCGAGCCGCGCCAGCGCTCACCTGCCTCGTCGATCGCGCCGACGCCAACCACCCCGGGATAAGCCGCCGGGTAGGGGATGATTCCCGTGGCCTGCTCGTCGCCCCGGTCGCCGACCGCGGCCACGACAACGACCCCCCGGCTCACCGCTCGGGCCACCGCGTCCCGCAACCTCGTGTCGTCGGTGTAGCTGACCGCTGACACCGCCAGCACGTCGGCGTTCCAGCTCAGCGCTGCGTCAATGCCCCGCGCGAGCACGTCGGGGGCGGCGACCCCACCGCTCGCACCACGTTCGTCGAGAACCCGGATGGGCAGGATCCACACCCGGGGCGCCAGCCCGACGAACCCGACCGCAGGCGCCTGGCCGGCGGCGATCACGCCCGCGACCTGGGTACCCGTGCCCAGGCAGTCATCGTTGGCCGAGCCGCCTCCGGCAACCGCGTCGAACCCGTCGGCGACCCGCCCGGCAAGTTGCGGGTGGTGGGCATCCACACCGGAGTCCAGCACCGCGACCGTCACGCCACCTCCCTGAGTGAACGGCCAGGCACGTTCGGGACCGAGCATCTGCTGTGGCCACGGCACCGGGTTGATCGGCTGCCCAGGGTCGGCGCAGTCGACAGCGGACCGAACGGCGGCGTGCACCGCGGCTCCCGGCCCGCCTGCGCCGACCAGCAGCACCCCCACACAGGCCGCAGTTACCGTCACCGTACGGATGGGCCGGCGCATGCGTGTCTCCCTCCGCACCGCTCAGTCGCGGAAACGTGCTTCGAACTCGTCCTGGAAATCGTCCAGCCACCGTTCCAGGTACTCGCGGGTGAACCGGGCGGGTTTCTGTTCGTACGCCGCACGGCCGTGCGGCGTCCAGAAGGCGGAATCCGGCACCTCGTCGCCATCATCAGGAATGAACTTCAGCACCTCAGCCAGAGCGGCCACGCCGAGCGCGAAGGCGTGCCTGCGTTCGGTGACGGAGCCGGTGTCCGGTGGCGCCCCGCCCTCGCGGATGCCCGCGTCGGAAATGAGTCGCCACTCGCCGGCGTCGAAGAGTTGCGAAGGCTCCGGGCCGCCGAGAAAGACGAGGTCGTCGTCACCGGGCAGCGTTGGACGCTCCGGCAGCCGGAAGATGAATTCGCGAGCGGCCTGGCACCGCCGGCAGACGCCGTGGTACCGCCGCACGGGAGCCCCGTCGTCCTGGCTGAGCGCGGTCTGCCAGTCGGTGTCGGCAGCCTGGCAACGTTCACAAGGGTGCAGGTCAAGGTAGAGCTGTGCTTCGTCCTCGCTGCGGGCGACCGGCAACGCCATGCGTACCTCCCCGTCGGTCCGCCCGCTAATGTAGCAGCGAGCCCTGATCCGCCGGGTACGGCATCGACACCAGACGGCATCCGCCGCACCGCGCAGCTAGCACGGGGTGCGGCTCGCCGCCCTGTCTGCGGAAACTGGCGAGGTGGCAGGCAATTACGCCGCGACGGTCACGGCCTTCGCACCGAGCGCGATCCGCTTACGCCGCAGTGGCTCTCCTCATCGGAGGGCTCTTCGCGCTGATCGGCCGCGCGGCCGGGCTTTGTCTCGGTGCTCGTACGAGCGCTTCAGCGGTACGCCGGGCCTAGGTTCCGGTCGCCGGCTCGGGCCTGGCCCAGAGGCGTGCCGCGCCGGCCAACGCCGCCCGGTGGTACGGCGTCAGCTCGTCCCCGGTCCAGTACACCTCCACCTGCGGCGCTTCCTCCCCCTTCCATTTCAGCTCACGCTGCGCCTCGTGGGCGAGCTTCCAGGCCCTCGTGCCAGGGGCAACCTCGGCGAGGTAAACCCGCTCGCCGGTTCCCGACGGGCCTTCGGGCCCGAATCTCCAGGTCCGCCAGACCGACACGGTGCCGGCGTGTCGTGAGAGATTCCCTACCGCGCGGTCGTCTGTGGAATCCGTCAGGTCGTCGGCCAGGTCGTCCAGGTGCGCCAGGTCGGCCGGCAAGGCAACGAGGTCGTCCGGATCTCCGCCGGTCAGGTCGAGACTCGGCGGGATGCGTTCCCCCGCTGAGAGCAGCACCTCGGGAGGCGCCGGGTAGAACCGGTGGTCAGTCGGCGGCGTGGCGTCCTCCGAGATCCGCACCAGAGGCAGCCCCGCCGGCTGGTCCCCCTCGATCCCGAGGGCGACCAGCGTGTAACGCAGCAACTCCGCCTCGGCCGCCCGCAACGGCAGATCAAGGTCCAACATCGAACCCGAAATCGTGTCCGGAAGATAGTTCAAGTCACCGCCGCCCAACATGTCACGGGTGTGCGTCAACCACTCATCGGGAACCCGACCAGCAAACCGGAACAGCAACCTGTGCAGGCCCCCGTAGACCGTCCGAGTCACACCATCCAGCTCCGACGAATCAGTCAACTATTCCTCCTCCACAACGATGACCTTGTAGCCGTGCGGCGCCTCCGGTATCACGCCGTTGCGGACCATCTCGTCCACGGTCCTGTCAAGCTCGCTTCGGATCCGATCGACAAGTTGTGGTGCATCCACCAGGCGGGTCCGTGAACGTGGCGGAAGAACCGCCTCCTGGTCCTCGGCGAAGGACGAGAAGACTGAGATATCCCGAGCCTGTCTGCCCGTCAGATGGTAGACGACGATTACTTTTCGGTCACTGGCAGGATTCTCAGCCATGAACCGGACTGCGACGTCCAGCCGGCGACTGACGCTCAGGAACTCGCGTGCCGTTCCTTGTGACCAGAGCCGCGACCCGTAGATAGGCGAATGCACCGGTGTTACCCAGTCGCCTCGGTACGCGAGCGTCGGATCATCCGCCGAACCGAGAGTGGGCAGACGTGACGTGGCGTCGTGCACCATATCAGCGTGCCAGCGCATCTCGTCGAAGAGGCGGCTTGTCGGCGGACCAAGCGACGCGACGATCCGATCCCACATCGCATCGCGCTCTCGGCCCGCCTGGTCCTCAGCACGACGAGCCTGACGTTTCGCCGCCTGCCGGTCAGCGGCTGCGTGCTCCGCCGCCTGGCGGGCGGCCTCCTCCATCCGATGGGTGGCGTCCATCCACTCCTGAACGTTTGACCGCAACGGAGACCGGGAGTCGAGATGGCCGTCCCCGGTGTGCAGGACGGGGCGCAGCGCCAACGGCAGCGGCAGTGCCTTGCGGCCCGTACGGAGGTTCTCCAGATAGTTCGAGACCAGTTCGACGGCCTTGTCCGTCATCCTCGCCCGGACCACCCTCTCGGACACCCCGGCGGTCCAGAGCTGGGTGCGGATGACGTTGTTGATCAGGTAATGACTGTGCCGGGTATACACGGTCAGTGCCATCACGTGCGGTTCCGAGAGCCGTTCGCCCAACGAGCGGACCGCAGCCACATCGCCCGGGTCGACTCCGTTACGGCGCAGCCAGTCGGCGAGGTCCGTATCGGTGACGTGACCATCGCGTAGTTGCGGCCAGAGCCTCGCGGCGGTGTCCCGCACCATGGGGTGCAGGGTCTCGGTGAACCCGTCCGGGTCGGTCGCACGCCGCAGGTACACGGACTCGTGCGGGAACAGTCCGTCCGGCAGGATCCGGGTGCGCAACGTGTGCAGGTCGAGACCGGACACGCTGCGGTAGAAGTCCACGCCGTTGGTACGGGAGCGCGGTTCCAGCGCCAGACGTCCGGCGCCGGCGATCTGGGCACCCCGGGCGATCTCAAACAGCGAATGGTCCCGGCCGGGCAGCATCCAACCCATCAACGCATCGACGAACCGTTGCACCTTCGTCGGGTCGAGACCGATGAACCTCGCCGCTGTCACCATCCGGGTGGTCGTGGCGGAGACCCCGTCCACGACGGGGAAGCCGTCACCGGCGATGCGCCTCGCCCACCGGCTCGCGGTCGTCTCATGTGCGGTCACCCCCTCCCGCCACGGCAGCGGGGTGTCCGGGGTCAGCGGTCCGCCCAGCACCGATTCGACGTACGCCCGCTCGAACCGGCCCAGCGGCGTACCGAGGGCGTCGTACGAGCCGGGAGACGTGATGAGACCAAGCTGTTCCTGCTCCTCGGGTGTGCGGTTGTGCCGACTCGCCTGGCTCTGGACCACCTCCGCGAGATCCCGCAGGCCGCGCTCGGAGAGCATCACGACGTTGCCGGTGCCGAACGGATCACGGGCGAAGCGGAAGCCGCTGGGGTCGAACCGTGCCTCCAACCGACCCAGAATCGCCCGGTTCACGCTCTCGTCCAGTTGCCGCCGCATGGTGGCGAGCTGGTCGAGATCCAGGCCGACGTCCCGAGCGGCGCTCCAGCGCCCGTTGTCGATCACGTGAAGGAGCGTGCTCGCCAGCGTGGTCGACGCCCCACGGTTGAAGTAGGCGGCGTTGTAGAACGCCGTCATCACCTCGCGGAGGTTCCCCTCGGCGATCAGGTCGTCGAGGGTGACACCGGTGCCAACCTGGCCGGCGCTGTCGGCGGCGTCGTCGCGGAAGAACGCACTCTCCACCCGGCGCGCGTACGCGGACGCGCTCTCGTCGGCCTGCCGTGGAGTGAGTTCGGTGAGTACGTCCCGCAACCTCGCGACTGCTTCGCGGGCGATGTCGACGGTGCCGGGGTCGTTGAAGTAGTACGCCCCCAGTTGCTGCTCGAACCGGGTCGCCTCGTCCGCCCAGCGGGGATCGTTGAAGAATCGCTCGAAGTCGAAGGGCACCCGAGCCGGCGCGGCGGAGCCGTCCGCCGGTTCACTCGCGGTGTCCGTTGATCCGTCGCCTTGTTCCGGCAGGTGGGCTGTCGGCGCGCCCTGGCCCTCGTCCGTTACGCCGCGTATCCGCCCTTCGTCGGCCACGTCCCGTTGGCCAACCGGGTTCGCACTATCGTCAGGTACGCCTTCCGGTAGAGAAGATTCTCCACCCCGTCCAGCGGTCTGCCCTGCTGCGTCTCCTTCTCGATCACCATCCGGCGATCCGTCTCCGGAAAGCCAAAGGCGTATTCGACCTCCTGACTGTCCTCCCCGACCTTCTGGAAGTCCACGAGAATCGCCATCCGGACGCCCCTCCCCCCACGAACTGTCTAGGTCCTCGCCGGTACGACCCGGCGCCACGTTCGCCCAGTCGTGTGACTGGGTCGCGTGAGTATGCGCCTCACGGTACGTGGCTCCCGGATGGGCCTGCAGGTAGTTGGACTCGGCGAGTTCGTGTTCCAGCAACACGAGATCGGCATCCACGTGCCGTCCCTCGCGCAAGCGGATCCATGCCTCGGCGATGTCCTCGTCCGGCGCGAACCGTTGGCTGACGTGACCGCCCTCGTAGTCGTCCAGGAGGTGTTCCTCGACCATCAGATGTTGCTTGATCTGGTCGATCTCCGCCTGGGTGAACCCGAGTCTGCCGTCCGAGCGCTGGACGTCGGCCAGGTTACGGGCAATGTCGGGGACGTCGGAGTTGTCGGCGCGGAACCGGTCGTACGCATCCGCCGCCCACTGCATCGCCCGGATGTCGTCGCGTGGTCTGATCCGGGCTCCGGTCGATTCGTCCCGTCCAGGCTGCGCGTCGGCCAGGTCGTCCGGCCCGGTGTGGGTGGTGTCCACCGCCCGTCCCGGTGGAGCCGGAGGACGCGGATCGGGAGCGGACCCTTCACCGACGGAGCGCTCTGCGGCGTGTCGCCCGGTGCCCGACGGAGGCGTCGGTTCGGGGGTGCTGTGGGCGCTGCGCGGATGGAGCGGACCACTGTCGCTGACCCGTTGGTACGCCCGCCAGTCGGCACCGAGCAGCGCACGCTTGCCGAGCCAGGTCGCCTTCGGCCCCCGCTGCCCGTTCCAGCCGGCACGGCTGACCTCGAAGGGGCTGGGGTAGCCGGGATTGCCGAACCCGTGGCGGGCGGCCCGGTCCAGGATGTCCCGGGCACCCTCCTGCTGCCGCCGAATCTCGGTCACGATCGCGTCCGGGTCGGTCGCCCCGTACCGGGCGCGCAGGACGTCGATGTCGACGGTGGTGTCGCCGGACGCCCATCTGGTCACCGCGTCGGCGTCGGCCTCCGCACTACGAATCTCCGCTCCGACGCGCTGCATGACCGTCCGCGCGTGGTGTCCGGTGTCCGGCTGCCAGTCGAAACCGGCTCTCGCCCAGGCGTAGCCACCGACCGACGAGGCGGCCCGGAGACTGATGTGGTCGACCCCGGAGTAGCGGTACCACTCCCGCATCGCCTGGTTGAACTCGTCCGCGAACCCCCGGCCGTGCACGGTCGACGAGAGTCTCAGCGAGACGTGTTCGGCGATCAGCGTTCCGTCGTGGTCACGACGGAACTCTCGGACGACCCGACCGACGTGCCCGACCTCCCCGTCGATGACGGCCGCGCGAATGACCACGCTGTTGCGGTAGACGCTGAACGTCTCCGGGTCGGTCAGGTCGAGCCTGACCCGCATGCCGGCGAACTCCAGCCCGTCAAGGTGGCGGGCGAACTCCTCCCGGACCGCGTCCGTCCACCGCGCGACCTCGGCATCGGTGGACGGAATCAGCTCGTCCAGCGACGGCGGGCGCCCGTCGCGGTGCCACGGCGGGTCGCTCCAGATCTCGTCGTGGGAACTCTCCGGCGACGGCGCCGGTGCCGGCTCCGCGGTGGGCTGGCTCGCCTCGGGTACGGGCGACAAGTCGGAAGTCGAGTGGTCTGGCCAGAGCGGGTTCGTTGACGTCTGGTCAGGCCACCCCAGACTGGTCGACGTCTGGTCAGGCCAGCTCAGGTCTGCTGTCGAGTCGTCCGGCCAGACGACTGCGGGGTCGGCGCGGTACAGCTCGGGACGGGAGTACGACCACGGGTTCGGGCTGGTCTCCGGCACGGCGACGGCGGTCGGCGGGTCGCCGAAGCCGAAAAGTCGGCGAAGGCCGTCGAACATGCGCCGCAACGAGCCCGGCAGTTCGGGCCGAGTCACCGGGTCCGGCGCGACCCGCTGGTCGGTCGGGACGGGATCCGGCTCGCCGGGCGAGCCCTCCGGGACGGTCGCCGAGTGGTCGTCGGGCCGCGCCGGGGCGGTCGCGCCCCGTGACGTCACCGGGGGCGCATCGGGTGTCTGGTCATGCCGACCGTCGGGGCTGGTGTATGCCGTCCGGGCCCTGTCGGCGTCGGCCGCTACTGGTTCGGGGACGCCTCGCTCGGCTCTGGCCAGATCTGCCGGCCGATCGTCCGCCCTGCCCTCCGGGCCTCGCTGTAGTCCTCGATCACCACCGGTATCGGCAGACTCGGATGGGCCGTGATCACGCCCGTCTTGTCGATCACGAAGTTCCCCTGACCGACCTGCATCCCCCAGGTACGTTCCCGCTCCGGCAGAATCTCCCGAGCTAGCCAGCCGAACTCGAACCGGTGCAGTGCTATCTGCGCCCCCGTCCCGAGCAGCCGGCTCATCAACTCCCGTGCCTGATCCTCGGTTATCTCCGGATCCTGACTCATGTGGTGTTTCCTCGCTGTTCTGTACCCCGTTGTCGGGCTGCCCGACGACGCCTGATGTGTCCGGCAACGACGTTGCGGCCAGTGCGTCGCCACGGATGTGCCACAGCGTGTGGGTGGCAGCCACGTTGCCGGCGAATGGCTCGGGCGACGTCCTGCCGGACTGCGGATCCCACCAGATCGGGCCGTCCGCGCCGTGCGGATAGACCAGCACCATCGCGTGACCACCGTCGCTCTGGACGGCACCGTTCTCATCCGTGCGTAGTTGCCCGGTGACGGGGTCGACGGCGAGCCAGTCGGCGACGACCAGCGCCGAACTGCCCGGTCCCGCGTCCGCGATCTGCTGATGCAGGGCGCGGTACTGCTCGGCCACGGCGGCGGCCCGGCCGTCAGGGTCGGCGGGCATGGGGGCCGACGGGCCGCTCCACTCCTGCCCCAACCAGGCGACAGCGCGGTCGAGTCCGAGGGCCTCGCCGGTGTTCCGGTCAATCGAACCGCCGGGAAGCTCGTCGGGCCAGCGCGGTGCGGAGACCTCGGGTCGGCCGTGGAAGCTCGACAGGGCCGACAGCGAGCAGTCGAGGCAGTTGTTGCTTCGACCCACCACCTCGGGTCCGCCATCGTTGACCAGTTGCCCGTACGGGTGGGTCGACGGGTCCGCGCCCACGAGGTAGCCGCCCTCGGCGCGGAGGCTCTCCTCGACGTCCCGCTGGTACTGCGGGTTCTCGATCGGTGCGAGGTTGCCGGGGCCGATCGAGCGGGTCGACGCCAACGGCGGCCTCGGGTCCGGGGGTGGATCTGAACCCGACGGCTGAGGCAGCCCACCGGAATCCGGTCCGTGGTCGCCGACGGGCGGGTTCTCTCCCTCGAGTTCCAGCTCCGTACGGATGTCCTCCGGGGTCCGACCCGGCGGTTCCACGAATCTCCTGGCGTCGGCGTCCCACTCGCCGACCACCTGCTCACCGCGGTCGCTGTGAACGGTGATCCGACCGTCGGCATAGCTGACCCGGCTGCCGTCGCCGAGGTAGGCGTCGATCCGGCCGATCTGACCGAGCCGCTGGTCTCCGTCGCCGAGCATCCGGCCGAGTCGTGAACGAACCGAGTTGAGGGCGTTGTCCCGGCTGAGGCCGGTCGCTCGACCGTCCAGGACGATGTCGCCGGCGAGACGGCTCCCGTCCGGCTGCGGTTTGAACTTTTCCAGTCCTCGCCGAAGCTGGTCGTCCACAGCCGACCGGGTGTTCCGGCCGACGTCCTTGTATTCCACTCCACGGCCAGGGTCGTCAGGACCGGTTCGCTCCCACGCTTCCAGCGATCGGTACCCCGCGTGGTTGAGGGGATGTACGGGCAACCTGGTGACCAGCCTGCCCTCGGCGGCCCGCAGCGCGGCAGTCTCGCGTTCCCGGGCGTCGAAGCCCTGCGGGGTGCCGTCGTGCCGGTCGTAGACGCCGGGGGTGTAGGAGTCGCCCAACGGTCCGGGCTGCTGCGGGTCCAGCGGCCCGAACTGATCGAGTGGAAGATGCAGTCGGCGGGAGGCGTCCGGGCTGTTCTCGCCCTGGACCCCGCCGTCGCCGTCGACCGTGTTCTCCTGGTCCGGTCGGCTCTGCGCGTGGGAACCGCGATCTTCACCAGGTCCGGTCTCCGCCTCGGGTGATGGGGCGGAATCCTGTCGGTCTGCTCCGGCGGACCCGTCGCCGAGCGGCGCGAATGCCATCTCGCCCTGGCGGCTCCGAACGCTCTCCAGATCCCACCCGTGCAGGTCGAAGACATGGGCGGTGATCGGTCCGTGCAGGCCGCCCTCCCGCCGCTGGTCGGGCTGGGGGTGCACGGACTCGGCGATGGCGGTACGGGCCTGTTCGGTGACCCGCTCCGGGGTGAGTTCACGGAGCTGCGAAATCAGGCTCTCCGGCACAGCGTTCCGATCGAGCCCGTAGCGGACGAAGAGGTCGTCCGCCAGTTGCCGCGGAGTGAGAGCGGCCGTGTCCCGGTACCCGTCCGTACTCGGGATTCGGGGGTCGACCTGCGGGTCCGGGGAGCGGAATCCTGCCAACCCGTGCATGAATCGTTGTTGCACCGAGAACGCCTGGAACTCTCGCTCGAGCCTGAGCTGCTGCACCAGCCGACGGGACTCCGCTCGCGGCAGGCTGGTCCTGGCCAGGTCGGACAGCAGGGCCATGTTGACCTGCATCGCGTGCATGCCCTCATGCACGACTGTGGCGGCGATGGCGCTGATCGGCCGGGGCACGGTGATCGATTCACCGGTTACCGGATGTCTTGCCGCACCGGTCGGGTTGATGAACGTGATGCCAAGGCGTGAGTCGTAGAAACCACGGCTGCTGCCGCTGATGCTCTCCGCGAGGTGTGACGCGTCCGCGGCGGACAGGAGTTCCCCCGCGTGGTGCATGTTCATCGGGACGGTCCGCGCAAAGGTACGCCTCGCGTGGACCTCGAACTCCGGACCCAGCACGTCACCGATCTTCGCGATCGCGATGGCCTGGTCGACGACGTGGAACCGGTGAGTTTCGGGGTCGATCGAGGAGACTCGGTTGGCCATCTCCACGGAGTTGAGGGGGTCGACGCCGTCAAGGTCACGCCATCCCGGGTCGGCCGGTAGGTCCGGTCGGGTGGGGTGGTGCCAGTTCCGGTACCGGTCGGAATACTGGTTGACCGCCGAGCTGAGTTCGCGCACCTGGCGTACCAGGTCACCGGTGTCACCGGTGACACGGGCCTGTCCGGCCGTATTCTGCAGCCGGTCGGCTATCCGCGCTACGTCGTCCAGGTCGCGGAGGCGGCCGGCCACCGCATGCTCCGGGTAGTTGTCGAGCAATCGCTGGCGTGCCTGGGCCACCAGTTCCCGAACCTGCCGGGGCAGGTCCGCGCCGGTTCGACCGTCGGGCGCCGGGAAGTTGGGGCCGAGACTGTCGGTTGGTCGGAGTTCGGATTCGGAGGAGTGCAAGGCGTCGGCTCGTGCCGAACCGTCCGCTTCGGCACGCATTGGCTCGGGCTCGGTCGTGGTCTCGGGCCGTGCTCCCGCCTCAGCTTCGGGAGCGGGCCTGTCGTCGGGACGGCCTCCTGGCACAGGCTCGGGCACCGTCGTCACGTCCGGTCGGCCGGTCGTCCCGGTCTCGGGCCGGTCGGTCCGGTTGACACCCTCCACGGGATCGCTTCGGTCGACGCTGTCCGGCTCGGGAGGGCTGGTGGAGGTAGCCGGAGGGTGGGGATCGTGCCCCTCGCCTCGCATCTGTTCGAGACGAGCGTCAATCTCGGTCGCGTTCAACGGGCGACGCGTGCCGGTCTCGTCGACCCGGGTGAAGTTCTGCTCGATGAAACCGCGTAGGCGTTCGCCGTACCGGTTGAGGTTTTCCGGGCGGGTGTCGAGCGCCTGCTGCACCAGATCAGGTGTCAGGTGCGGCGGCGACCCGGGGGTGGGGTCCGAGCCGTCCGGCGGCCGCCCGAGGTGCTCGGCGACACCATGCGCGTACTGTGCCTCGATTCGTTGCTCGATCCGCTGTTTCCATTCCCCCCAGCGCGATTCGGCGCGCCCGGAATCCCCGTTGACGTCGGGCGGGGAGGTCGGGGCCGGCGACTCACCCCGGGCCGAATCGGCTCGGGTCGGCTGGCCGGGATCGGCCCGGCCACCGTCGGGTGCTGATGGGGCAGTCGGGCCGGTCGGTGGCGCGTCGTCGGTCCGCTGGTCGGCCCGGGGGCCATCCGCATCGTGGGCGCCATCCTCCGAACCCGTCGACGCGGTGGTGTCTCCGGCTTCGGAGGTGGGGATCGTGCCGTCGTCGGCGAGGGCGGGGGGTGACGACGACCCGTCGATGCTCCGCGCCGAATCGGCGCTCGTCGGCACCTGCGCGTCGCGGGTGCGGTCGCCATCCGCAACCGATTGGTCCGCCGTCCGAGCACCGGCATCAGGGGTGGCGAACGTATCGGTGCGGGTGCTGGTCGCCGGTTCCGTCACGGTCGGGTTCGTTCGGCCGGCGGACTCTGTCGAGAGCGCAGAGGAGGCCGGCTCTGGTGTCGCGGGAGTCGGTGTTGCGGCCGATCGCTCGCCGTGCGACTGACTGGTCGGAACCGGACCCGGATCGGAACGGGTGTCGGGCGGATGGGAAGTGGCGTTCGTGGAGTCGCGGCTGGTCGAGGTAGTGCCTGCGTCGCGGCTGGTCGAGGTCGCCGTCGCAGTGCCGGAACCGGAGGTCGTCGTCGAGGCGGTGGCGGTAGCCGCGGACGCACCCGCCGGCACGGCGGGCGCCGTCCGAGTACCGGACTGGCTGGTCGCCGGGCCGGCGTTGCTGCTGGTGCTGCTCGTACCCGCGGATGACGGTGCATTCGTCGGCGAACCCGCCGGGGCACCGACCGGGGTAGGCAGCACAGCAGGGCTGGGGAG
Source organism: Micromonospora sp. NPDC050417 (assembly GCF_044458865.1). NCBI lineage: Bacteria > Bacillati > Actinomycetota > Actinomycetes > Micromonosporales > Micromonosporaceae > Micromonospora > Micromonospora sp. NPDC050417. The sequence goes on along the minus strand of NZ_JBITIH010000014.1, from coordinate 162,759 downwards.
CACAGCAGGCGGGGCGAGATTGCTCGGCGCGGGTGTGGCCGCGTTCGCTGCGCCGAACAGGTTCTGAGCGGCCTGGCCGACCGTCGGGGTGATGAGATCCGGTCGGCCGCCAGGACGCCGACCCTCACTGACGATCTCGCCGATGAGCGCCGCCGGAGTGACCGCGTTGAGGAGACCGTCGAGGGTCATGCCGCTGTAGAGGTGGTTACGCTGGGCCCAGTCGGTCAGGTCGGCAGCGTCGAGCAGTCGATCTCGGCCGTACTGCAGGGCGTTGTCGGCGGTCTGGCCGAGTCCGAACGCCACCGCCTCCACGACCCGGCTGCGGATCCCGAACGTCAACGGACCGCCGATCGCACCGGCGATGAAGCTGTCGACCAGCTCGACACCGAATCTGGTCGCCCAGCCCTCGCTGAACGGGTCGTGCCCCTCAGCAGCCTGTATGAGCAGGATCCCGCCCTTGATGCCGCCCATCACACCGGCGTACATGATCCCGCCGCGCACTGCGGCGCGGGCGGCGTTTCGCGCCAGGTTCTGGGTGAACTGCCGTACACCGGCCCGTACCGTTTCCTGCCAGAGCCGCGTGACGAGCTGGCGGGCCAGCGCCACGATGGACTGCCGGGCGGTGACGATCGCGGCCAGCCCGGCCACTCCGCCGATTCCGGTCCAGATCGTGAGGATCGCCTGTATCAGCGCGACCGCCATCATCACCAACGTGACGACGGCCATCCACTTCATGGTCTCGATCTCGAGGGCCTTGGCGTGCACCGTCTGCTGCACCGCGCCGAGCAGTTCGGCCATGCCGGCGATCTCGTCGAAGTAGCCCTGGAACTGCGCGCGGGCGACCATTGCCGCCCCGTCGCCCTGCCATGCGTCGAAGTCGCCCAGGTAGTCCTGCAACTCCTCGATGTGGGCGCTGTACAGCTCGGCGGCGTGCAGGTAGGAGTCGGAGAGGTCGAAGAGACGGCTGTGCCGCGCCTCCGGCCACTGCGTGATCATTTCAAGGAAGTCACCGAGTACGGGGATCCACTCGTTGATCTGGATCATGCACTGGCGTACGGCCTCCAGCGCGGCGTCGGCTGCGTCCTCCGCGACGTTGTCGCCCAAAGTGGACCTCCCCCCGGTGGTTTCCCGCCCCCGTTCTGGTGCTGGTCAGGCCCGCTTGACGCCCTTGACCACGTACTCCCGACGCCAGGAGACCTCCTGCCCCGCCCCACCGGTCACCGTCCACCGCAGGACGTCGAAAGAACCCTTGATGCCAACCGAGTCGAGGTAGTAACGGCAGGAGTGGAAGCTCAGCTCCACCCGCTGCGCCGTTTGGGTGACCCGGGGTGGTGCGAGTCCTGCCGACTCGAGATGCGGATGCTCCTGAAGGGTGGCGTCGACGTCCTGGACCAACCAGCCGGGCCTCGTGAAGTCGCTGACCGTGTCGGCCGCTACCACGGGACGATCGATATCCGGGCCGGAGTAGAACTCGGCCAGCAGTTCGGCGTAGGCGATCGGGTCCAGGTCGTCGCCCATCCGGCCGCCCAACCCGCGCATGGTCGCCTGGTCGTTGAGGTAGAGCACCTCGCGGTCGTGCCGCAGAAGCAGGCCGAACGTGGACAGCGGGACGTCCTCGATGGAGGCGTCCATGACCAGCCGGACTGCCTGCTCGACCCACGCTTCCCGGGCGACGAGCCAGTTGGCGGGCTCGGCGTCGTACCAACCCCAGTTGGTCTTGATGGCCACACTGTCCGGCCAGTCCCGCCGGTCGATGACCTTCTCGTCCGGGCTCAGGATGTAGCGTTCGACAGCAGCGGTCAGCCGATCCCCGTCCACCAGACACCTCCTGTCACTGCGGCCACCTGAGGATGGCGCTGATCGTTCACGCGTATTGATCGTCCGTCTGCTGGCAGAACGGCTCCTATTCGCGGCCCGCCGGCCCGAATCGCGCGGTCAACTGGTTGAACACCTCGCGCACCATCCTGCCGAGCGCCTCCGGCGGTGCGCTGACCGACAGACTGTCGACCAAGCCGTCGATGACTGGCCCGGCAGCGTCGCCGATGTCCGAGCGAGGCCCGCATCCGACCACGACCACCTCCCCCGACTCGGCCCGGACCTCGACCGACCCGCGACTCTGGAGTAGATCCTCGACGGACAATCGGCTGGCCGACGCGGCCGAGTCGATGACTTCCCGCCCGACGTGGCCGGAGCCGACCCGGGGGTGCAGTGCGGCGTCCAGCAGCAGACCGAGATCGTTGTCGCTCACCGTACCGAGTACCGAGGCAACCGGCCCGGACCAGCGCCACCGCCCGTCTTCGTCCACCAGCGGGATGATCTGGAGCAACGTGCTGGCATCGAAGACGACGACCCGGCCACCCGTCGTTGGATCACCGGGCAGCAGCCGCTCTCCGGAAGACACAGCATCGCCGACCGATGGCAGGTCCGACCAGACCGGGCGGCCCTGCTCGTCGGCCGGTGTGTCGGGAGGGAACTGCCTGACGCCCCGGCCGGGTCGGAAATCGGCGCGGATTTGCAGATAGTCGCCGTACGCCATCGGCAGACCCAAACCCGCCAGCCGCTCGAAGATCACCTGGCCGAGTTGCTCGCGTGGTCCCCGGAAGTCGAGCGACAGTTCGAACCCGTACGGCGCGTACGCCGTTGTCTCCTCGTCAGGTTCGGCACCGGCGTCAAGGTTCCGGTCGGTGCCGTCGAGCGCCAACTGTCCCCAACCGTCGACGCCGATCAGCGGCCGACCGTCGACCGGGAGCAGACAGCCCTCGCCGGAACAGAAGTAGCCGACCAGGTCCAGGGCCTCGGCCACCCGGTGAGCCAGGCGCTGCGCCGGACCCGAATAGCCCAGGTAGATCTCGACAGTGTCGCCCATCAGCAGCTCACGACGCGTTCGTCCCGTTGATTCCGGTGGCGTTCTCGACATCCGTGCCCTGGTACTCCGTCATGGCGAGGATCGTCCCGTCGCCGACCCGAGACAGGATCTCACCCGCCCTGGACATTCCGGTCTGCACGAGGTCCGGCAACGGCTCCTCCGCGCCCGGGGGGACGGCGTAGTAAGTGGTCTCGAAGGCGTTGCCGTATTCGTCGGACCCCCACGGGCGCTCGGCGTGCACCGCGTTGATCTCGCTGAGCACCGCCTGGGTCTCGGTCTTGAAGGACTCCGCGATAGACCTGAGCACCGCCCCGGTGCCGGCAACCTCGTTGGGATCCCCGTCGACGTTAAGAAACGTACCCATTCCCCTCCTCCTCCCTCTTGCGCAGCGCCTGTGGCAGGTCGGCGTCGTGGTTGTCCATCATCACGTCGAAGTCCGTCTTGCCGAGGAACCCGGCCGTCTTCGGCATCACCCGCTCCATGACCTCGCGGGTCTTTCGGTTGGCGTCCTCGACAGCAGCGCGGACGGTGGCGAGGATCGACGCGGAGAGGGCCTTGGAATTGGGCGTGCGGTAGACCCGGGGATCGATCTCGAGTTCCACGAGCTGGCCACGCGGACCGACCACGGCCTTGATCATGCGATCGTCGGACCAGGCGGTCCCGGTGATCTCCATGACCTGCTGGCGGGTCTGGGCCGCGTCGTCGAGCGTACGCTGAAGGTCACCGATGATGCCGCTGATCGCTGACCACTGCGGACGTTCCATGCTCGCACCTCCCCGTTGTGGCCCTGCTGGTATCCGCTGCCACCGACCTGCCTCGACAATAGATGACGCCCGCCCGATCCGGCGTTCAGCCGTCACCGCCGCGCAGCAGGTCGGCGATGCCACCGGCGCGCTGCTGGGGAATCGGCGGCTCGGGCATGGGCGGCGTCGGACCAGATGTGCCTGACGTGGCAGGTGGCGGCGACGCCGGCTGCTCAGTGCGGCGGGCCAGCTCGATCGCGTACGCCAGCAGTCCTCGCACCCGGTCGCCGCCCAATGAGATCGCGATCGGCGAGCCCGGGTTGACCGCGAGCCGGACGTCTCCGCCAGGCCACTGGCGCACCACGGCGATGAGGTCAAGAGTGAGCGTCGACAGGTCCAGGCTGCGTCCGGCAAAGAAGTCGGCATACCGCTCGGACGAGGTGAACACCGGAATCGTCGGTACGCCGTCGACGTCGAGAGCCTGGGTCGGCACCGTCACCCGCGCGGTGACGAGCAGATCGAGCAGCACCTCGCCGTCGAGCACGGCGAGTGCGTCGCGTAGCAGCCGTTCCAGTTCGTTCGCGGGGACGAAATTGGCCAGTACGGCCGCGTCCGGCACCAACTCCGCAACCTTGTCCGGCGCGATCAGGACACCGACAGGGCTGACCGGGTTGATCGCCAGCCCCCAACCCGCCGGCGTGGTCCGGGCCAGTTCCGGAAGGCTCGTCGCGCGCCACCCGTCGGCGGTGACCGTACGGTGCAGGGCCTCCGGAGACGTGAAGACCGGCAGGTACGGTACGCCGTCGCGGTCGCGGGTCAGCAGCCGCTGACGCTCCCTGTCCACCGGCTCGTCGTCGCGAAATCCGGGCAGGTACAGCGGCGCACTGGCGAGAACGCCCATCAGCCCGGGTAGGTCGCCCGAGTCTGCGGCATCGCGCAACCGGCGCTCCACCTCGTTCGCCGGAGCCCAGGGCGTTTCCGGCCGGTCCGTGCCGGGCTCCACCATCACCCAGCTCCCGTCCTCATCGACTTCCCAGATCTCATCGGGCCTCGAACATCGCCGCCAGCGCATCCCGCCCAGGTGGTGCCGCCGGTTGCCAGGGCGCTCTCATTCTGGGCGGTAGTCCCGCCCCGGTCGAGTCGGTGCGGACCTCGACGACCTGGCCCGCGTCGACCCACGCGTCGGCCACCGCGACCAGGTCCCGAGACGGCTGACCCAGCCGCGCCCAGAAGTCGTCGATGCTGTCGGCGCAGCGGTGCAGGAGGTTCCCAGAGACGTACTCCGCGTCGTAGCCGTCACGGTCGCGCGGGTCGTCGTCATCCAGATACCAGACGGAATCGAGGTCGCCGTCGGAAACCCGGACCGCGAGCAGCCCGCCCTGCACGTACCCGATCGGAAGGAAGTCGACGGTCAGCCGGTCACGTACCCACTCCACCAGGTAGGACAGATCCTGATGCCGGTCCTCGCGGGCGATGCCGAACAACGGCTGGTCAACGACGAATCCGTAACCGGGCAGCACCCCGGGCGCCGCCGGTCCCGCACCGTTGGTCGCGGCCAGGAAACGGCGGTACGCGTCCGGCAACGGCCAACCCAACGCCTGTTCCAACAGGGCGAGCATCTCCTCGGGGACGGCCTCGGTGACACCGGGAGGCACCGGTGTCGGTCGCTCGTCGAGCCGTAGTCCGCGCCCGGCCACCGGCAATGTGCTCAACCCGCCCCCGTGTCGGTACGACCCGTGCAACTCGATCGGCACGAGCGCGACCTGGCGGGTCAGTGCGACGTGTGCCCAGCACCAGCCGGCCGGAGTCGGCACGGCCCGAGCGGGTGGTGTCGACCCGTCCGGCACATCCGACGTCGCCCAGAGCGGGTCACCGTCGAGTCCTGCGGCGGCGCGGGCCATCGCCGCGTTGGCGGCGAGTACGTCCACCACCCGCACCTCGTCGTGGCTCAGCCCAGGCTCGGGAGGTGGCAACTCCACCACCGCGCGGGCGCAGAGTGCCCAGTCCGGGTAGCCGTACGGCGTGACCAGCACACCCTGCCGGTAGCGGACCCGCAGGACCGGCGACCCGGGGTGGACGACGCTCATCGCGAACCGGGCGCCCGGCGGCTGGCGGCCCGGTTCGGGACCCGTCATGGTGCCAGGCGGGCGAACGTGCCGGCGGCTACCCGGGCGAGCCGGTCCGGGGTGTCCGCCGGCAGCCGGTCCTGGTCGCGCAGGGCGTGCAGACGGATCTGCAGCACGAGGTTGCCGTGGTAGCTGAAGAGTTCGACGGTGCGTTCGTCGCCGGTCCAGAACGCGCCCGCGCCAGCGGCGGGTACGTCCGTGGGCGCGGTCTTCGCCCGCCGCCGCGCCGTGTCGAAGAACTCCTTCGCCCACCGTCCGTCCTTGAGTAGCTCCGCGTCGATCGAGAGGGTCACGACCATGCTCTCCGACGACCGGGACGTGTCGCAGAGCCGCGCGGTGTTGGCGAGCGGGGTCTCCGCCTTCGGGAAGAGCTCCGCGAGTGAGGCCAGGTCGGCCCGTTCGCAGAGGCTACCGCTCGGGGCGTAGACCGGCCCCTGATCAGCCGAGGAGGTGCGGGGGGCGGCCGTCGTCTGCGACGGCAGCGGCGGCTGGGTCAGCACCCGGTCAGGGCCGCTGCCGGTCGTCGAGTCCGCGTCCCCGCAACCGGCCGCCGCCAGTACCGCCACCAGCGCAAGCGCGAGCGCCCATGGACGTACCGTGCGGCCGTTCACGTGCCGAGGGTCGGTTTGGGTTCCGCGGATGCGGCGGTGGGCCGGACGCCGTCCAGCACTCCACCCCCGGGGGTCTCGACGGTCCACACACCCTCCTGGTCAAGGATCTTGCGAATCTTCTCGAAGTCGCGGTCCACCGGATCGACCTGCGGCTGTTCGGTCGCCATCTTGCGCGACGTTATCTCACCGGTCTGGCCGGAGAACGCGGCCCGCCGTTGGCCGCGTACCACACCGGAGGTCGGCTCGGCCTGCTGCGACTGCGCTGGAGTGGGACGGGCGGGTCGACCGACGACCGGCGTCGTCCGTGGCGGTGGCGGGGCCAGCGGATTGGCAGGGGCGTTCGGTCCGATGGAGGGAGCCGCAGGACGGATCGGCGCGGATCCCGGCGGGTTGCTCGCTCGGGGCCGACCCAGCACCGGTGGCGCCGCATCCGATCGAAACGCGGGGCCGTGCGTGGTCGACGGTGCTCCCGGTACGGCGGGGTCGCCGCGACGCGGCCCGCTCCCCCGTCCCCCCGTGGGTGGCGGAGTGGCCCGCGGATTGCGTAGCACCGGGGAGGACGGCACCCCCGGCGGGCTACCGAACTGGTTCGTGGAGTCCGGGGCACCGGGAACGGCCGGAGGAGGCGGCGCTTCCGTACCTCGCTTGTTGGCCGGCGGTGTGGCCGGCGCCGCCGGTCCACCCTCAGCCGGTCCACGTCCCCTGACCTGCGGCGGTGGCGGTTGGCCGGCGCGTGACTGCGGCATCGACGGCGGGAGACCCTCTGCGGACGGGGGTGTCACACCGGCGGATCCACGCAGCACGCTGGACACCCCACCGCCGGGCAGGTTGCTCAGCAGTCCCCGGTTGGCAAACGACGGCAGGTTGCCCGGCCGCGACACCGGCGCGCCGGTGGGTGCCTGGACCGGCGGTGTCCTCGGGACGACCGGCGGCGCCACGGGCAGGTTGGTCGACGGCGCGGTGACGTTCGGGGCAGTGATGTCCGGCCGAGTCAGATTCGGGGCGGTGGCGTCCGTGTCGGGGAGGTCTGCGACGACGTTCGGGGCAGTGATGTTCGGGCCGTTCGGTTTCGGCTGGGTCACCTTCGGCGGGACCACCTCCGGACGGACCGTCGGCTTGGTGATGTTCGGGCCGGTGATGTTCGGGTTGACACGCGGCGGGGCGATGTTGGGCAGGCCCAGCTCGCCAAGCTTGTGACGGGCGATGAAATCAGGATTGAACCGGACCGCGTCCGTGGGTCCCTCGTAGACGGTGGCCCGCCCACCCGCCAGGTCCTCGTTCATCACTGACCAGTAGTCACGGGCCATCCCGAACTGGACCCGCTGTGCCTCCCAGTTCCAGCCGAGCTGGTTGTCCCGCATGAAGGTGACGTACTGGTCCGCGTAAGGGGTGCCCGCCGGAAGATCGTCGACCGAGTCGAACCCTTTGGACTGCAGCCACCGCGAACTCGCGTCCACCATCCCGCGCGTGTACCGCTCCCAAAGCTGGGACATCTCGGCTTGGCGGCTCTCGATCACCCCGGCAAGGGCGAGCGTGCCGAGCCAGTTGGTGATGGCGGCGTCCTCCCACGCGTCAATGGACATCAGGGTCGCGCCTGGCCCACGGGCGAGGAAGGCATCAGCGCCCGCACCGGTCCAGCCGTCCTTCCCGTTGCTGCCGTCCTTGAGCTTCCTGGAAGCGTCGAGCACCCGGGTCCGCAGGTCATCGAGAACCCGACTGACCTCGTACCACTGGTCAGCCAGTTGGCGAACCACCGTCGCGTCCTGCGCCATGATCCGTTTGCGGATCTTCTCGATGCTGTCCGCGTAGAAGGCCTGCTTCTCCTGGTCGGAGGAGAGGGTCCTGCCCTCCTCCGTGTCCCAGTTGCGTGTGGGCTCGATGTACTCGCCGCTCGCCGGGGGCGGATAGTGCCGGATGTCCTCGCCCATCCGACGGGCCATCTGCCGGTTGAGCTGCAGTTGCTCGTTCTGCGCCGACGTGTAACCGAAGTAGTCCCCTTCGCCCGCCATTGGCCCTCCCCTCAGTACCCGGCGCCGTACTCACGGACGGTGTGGTCCATACCGTGGGAGTCGAGCTGTTCGGAAGCGCTCTCCACCGGACCCTGGGTCCCGTCCTCGCGATGCTGGTCGCGCTGGATGGTTGTTGTGGTGGGGTCCGCGTCGCGCCGTTCGCCCTCGACAGTGCTGCTGCTCTCGTTGGTCACGGTGATGCTGCCGTCAGGGTTGTTGGTCGTCGTCGTGGTCGACGTACTGCCGTTCTGGTCGTTCCCACGGCTGGTCGTGACGCTGTTCACGGGGGTGCCGCGAACGGAGTAGGTCCGCTCGGTCACGGTCGAGACGACCTGTCCGTTGGCCCCGTAGACGGTCGTCGTCGACACCTGGGACTCGCTGGTCCAGCCCGCGGTGCCTGGTTCGGTCTGGTACTGCTCCACGCGGTAGGAGCCGTCCGAGTAGTAGTAGTGGGTGAGTCCGGCCGCTATCCGTACGCTGTAGCTGGGGGTAACGGCGTCACCCATCGTCGCCATGGGGACGGGGCCAGCCTCCTCCGCCAACCGTTGCTCGTACTCGGACCAGCTCTCGACCTTACGGAAGCCGCGTGGCGGATTCGCCCCCGGTTCGGAGAAGACAAAGCCGATGTCGGCGACGTTGGCCGCGTTCTCGCTGTCGGAGTTCTCGTAGAGTTCCGCCACCACCGCCGCCGCCGAGCCGATGTTGCGTACGCCCTCGGTCACGTCAGCGGTGAAGTGCTGGAAGTCGCTGAGTCGATGGTTCATGAACCGGGCTGCCTGCAGTCCCTCAGGGAACGTCTGGCCATCGTCCGACGTCGCCAGCCCCGTCATGATCAGCATGTTCATCTGGGACATCGCCGTACTGGCCGCACCGCCGGCTTGCCCGGAGAGGTTGTTCATCTCCTCGAAGTAGCTGACCAGGTCAGTGACCTCGACGTGAACCTTGTCGCCGAAGGGCTTGTAATCCGACGACGTGCCACCGACGTGGTCGTCCTGCGGAACCCCCATCGTGCCTCCCCCGAGAACCGCGATCCGCCCGATCGCCGTGCGTCTGGATTGGGCGCACGGTCCAGCGTATTACCTGTCGGTCAGCCGCCGCAGCCGACGGTCCCGGCGAGGAGGCGTGCCACCTCACCGGGACTCCCGACGATGTCCTGCTGTCAGCAGGTTCCTCAGAAGTTCGCCGAAATCCTGTTGTCTACCTCCTGCATGCGCTCGGCGGAGGCGCCGAGCTTCATGCCGAGGCGGGCCAGTGCCTCTTTGATTTCGGTGGCGCCCTGGTTCCACTGGGCCTGGGCCTGGTCGCACGCCTGGCCGGCGGAGCCCGACCAGTCGTTGGCGAAGAGCTGCTGGAAGGCGTTGTAGAGCTCGCCCAGCTCGACGTCCAGGTTGCCCTGATAGGTGCCGATCGCGGTCGCCACGTCGCCGATCGCGCCGAAGTTGTAGGTAATGGTCATTGGTGTGTCACCTCTCAACTGTCTCGACCACTGGTAAGGACCTCAGTCGCCGAGGTCAGCCGCGTAGGGCGGCGATGACGGCGCTGTTACCGGTCCCCTCCGCCGCGGCGCGGATCTCCGCCGCCGCGTCCTCGTCCTGAACCCCGAACTGCGTCGAGGCGTCGCTGATCTTGCCGGACAGACCGTCCAGCGCGTTCAGGATCTTCGTCAGGCCCTCGTTGAGGTCACCCGAGACGAGCTGTAGTGCGTTGTTGGCCGAGCCGGCCATCCCGGTACCACTCAGCGACGTGACGCGGTCGAGCAACTGCGCCATCCCTGTGGCAAGCCGTTCCCCGGTGTCCTGGCACCGCTGCGCCATCGCGTTGAGCTGGTCCTGGGTCGCGTGTACCTGACCAACGCCTGGAGTATCCGTCAAGGTGGATTCACCCCGCTCCTCTGTTACGCCCCCGCCCAGGGGAGCCTCCCCTTGGGTCGCATGAAACCCATGCGCCGTGTCTCGCGACCCGAAGGTAGCGCCATTTGTCCACCCAGGCCACTCACCCTTGCATCGATGCGCCCTTTGCCAGGATATGACGCACCAGATTGACCCTGATGGTCGTACGTGTCTGGGCCTGGGAGCCGGGGCGGGCGTACGACAACCGTCCACAACAGACTCCAGGCTTCGGGGCGCTCGCCGGGCGGCCCACCCTGATCCCCGGTCCCGTGTTCGTCGACCCATGCGACACGAGGTGGTGCCCCAGCAGCAGAGCACCCACGCTTGCTGCTCCACACGCAGGAAGTCCTCTATCGGCCGGCTACGGCGAGTGGCCCGCCCGGGTTCCGTACCCGGATTATCGAATTATCGATTAATGCAATCTATCAACCGTAGTGAGCGGGGATCGTCCCTGAATTCGGACAAAACGTCGTACACCATAATGACAGTTATGGTGTACGACGATCCCGGCCCACGCGGCACCCCCTCCTGCATGGACATGAGCCGGGAAGCCTCGTCTGTCGGTGACGTGCGGGACACCGGACCGGTACCTAGGCGGCGGCTCGATGAGGTGGTGGGTCTGGGTGCCGTCGCGAGCCTGGCCCTTGAGTGACTCCCGACTCTCGGTCGCACGCCCACGTGTCGGAGCCGCAGTCCAAGCAATAGTCCGGGGTGGCACAAGGGTCCGTCTTCCACGCCCGATTCCCAACCGGCTCGACATATTCCGTTATGGGAATATGATGGCTGTCGTGGCACGAGCAGCGACGACGTCGGACGCGTTCAACGCAATTGCCGAGCCGCAGCGCCGGGACATCCTGGCGCTGCTGCGGACGGGTGAGCGGCCGGTGACCGACCTGGCCCGGGAGCTGGGGATGAGCCAGCCTCGGGCATCCAAGCACCTGCGGGTACTCCGGGAGGTGGGGCTGGTGCGGGTCCGCGGGGCGGGCAAGCAGCGCCTCTACGGCCTGGACGCCAGCGGGCTGCGGCCGGTCCACGAATGGGTCGGCGGATTCGAGCGGTTCTGGAACGAGAGTTTCGACCGACTGGACACCTACGTCCAGGACCTCAAGCAGACACGGCAGGAGGAATGACCGATGGCAGGGGCAAGGCAAGAAACGCAAGGGGAACTGGCGACGGCGGACCGGGAGATCGTGATCACCCGGATCATCGACGCCCCGCGGGAACTGGTGTTCGAGGCGTTCACCGAGGTCCGGCACCTGTCGCGGTGGTGGGGTCCGGAGGGGTTCACCACCACCACGCGGTCCTTCGAGTTCCACGAGGGCGGAGCCTGGGACTTCGTGATGCACGGGCCGGACGGGACCGACTATTCCGAGTGGATCACCTGGACGGAGATCGTCCCACCGGAGCGGATCGCACTGCTGCACGGCGAGTCCCGCGACGACCCGAACGCCTTCGAGTCGACCCTGGCCTTCGCGCCGTACGGCACCGCGACCCGGATCGTGATGCGCACGGTCTTCCCCACCACACAACTGCGCGATCAGGCCGTGCAGGAGTACCACGCGATCGAGGGCGGCGAGCAGACACTGGGCAACCTGGCGGCCTACGTCGCCGAGATCGCCCAGAAGGAGCAGGGCAGCTGATGGCCGGGAAGGTGTTCTTCAGCGTGTCGATGTCGCTGGACGGCTTCAGTGCGCCCGAGTCAATGGAAGGTATTCGCGCCACGCCCGAGCAGCGGGAGCAGGACCCGAGGCTGGAGCGCTGGATGGCGCAGTGGATGGAACTGCAGGCGTGGATCTTCCCGCAGCGATTCTTCCGGGAGAACCTCAACCTGGGCGAAGGCGGCGAGGAAGGGCGCGACAACGACATCGCCCGGGAGACGTTCGAGCGCACGGGCGCGAGCGTCATGGGCATGCGCATGTTCGACCTCGGCGAGCGGGCATGGCCGGAGGAGGCCCCCTTCCACACCCCCGTGTTCGTCGTCACCCACCAGCAGCGCGTCCCCTGGGAACGGCCGGGCGGGACCACGTTCCACTTCGTCAACGACGGCATCCACAGCGCGCTGCGCCAGGCCCGCCAGGTCGCCGGCGACCGGGACGTCCGCATCGCCGGCGGTAGCGAGACGATCCTGGCGCACCTGAACGCCGGCCTGGTCGACGAGTTCTCGATCGCGCTCTCACCGGTGCTTTTCGGCGCCGGCACCCGCCTGTTCGACGGCGTGGACGCGTCCAGGGTCGCGCTGGAGCCGGTCCGTTCGGAGCCGTCGTCGCGGGTGACGCACCTGACCTACGCCGTGCACCCACGGTAGCCGCCCCTGGAAGTGATCGAACATAGTCGAGGCTGGACTAACGGTCAGTCGATTACGACAACGGACGTACCCCGAACGTGTCCAGCAGCAGGCCCGATCCGTGACCAGCCTTAGCGCTACTTTTCGTTCCGACTCTCCTTGAAGTGCCGGCCTGTTGCCCATCCGGATCCGTTCGTGATTGGTGATCGCGGCGGCCACCACGGTCAGAGGGACGGCATCATTTCGTCGAGCTGCGGCGCTGGGTCAACACCGTCACGTCGAAGGTGTTGACCCAGCGACTGTGGCAACTCGAACGGGACGGACTTGTCGTGCACCCGCCACTCGGGGGTTCCGCCCCGAGTGACGTACGAGATCGGCGACCTCGCCCCCCTCGCGGAATGGGCCACCGCCCTGCTCTCCCGGGCCACCACAGCGCACTCAGCTGACAGCGGCGCCGAACCACCGAGGCAGGTGGTTGACCAGATCCTGCTGATCGTCACCGACCCAGGCCACGTGGCCGTCCGGCCGTAGCAGCACGGCGGGCACGTCCAGTTCGTCGCTGGTGTCGACGACGTGGTCGACCCGATCCGTCCAGCCCGTCACCGAGAGCTGGCCGGTTTGGTCGAGCAGTAGCCCGCGACCGCCGTGCATCAGCTCGTAGAGGCGCCCCTGCTTCAGCCGTACGTCCCGCAGCCGCCGGCCGAGCAGTTCGTGCCCCTCGCCGAGGTCGTAGCGGACCCCGATCGCGGTGACCTTTTCGATCAGGTACCGGTTCACGTCCTCGAAGTCCATCAGTTCCGAGATCAGCCGCCGCACCGCCTGGGGACCCGGATCGAGGGAGATCAGCTCCGTCTGGGCGCGGGTGTTGTCCAGCACGTCGGCGGCCACCGGGTGCCGTTCGGCGTGGTAGCTGTCCAGCAGCTCCGCCGGTGCCCAGCCGTCGATCTCGGCGGCCAGTTTCCAGCCCAGGTTGAACGCGTCCTGGATCCCGAGGTTGAGCCCCTGACCACCCAAGGGCGGGTGGACGTGCGCCGCGTCGCCCGCCAGCAGTACCCGGCCGACTCGGTAGCGCTCGGCCAGCCGGGTGGCGTCACCGAAGCGGGACAGCCAGCGCGGTGAGTGCGCGCCGAAGTCGGTGCCGGCGGTCGCCCGGAGCTGCTGCTTGAACTCCTCCAGGGTCGGCGGGATACGCTCCACCGCCACCCCTGCGGCGGGTACGACGACGCGGTACAGCCCGTCCCCGATCGGCCCGGCGCCGAACCGGAGCTGGGTCTTGCGAACCTCGGCCATCACGGCGGCCACTTCCTCCGGCGGAGCGGTCAGCTCCATCTCGCCCAGCAGCGTCTCGACCCTGGTGGGCTCGCCGGGGAAGTCGACGCCGAGCAGCTTGCGTACCGAGCTGCGACCACCCTCGCAGCCGACGAGGTAGCGGGAGCGCAGCTGTGTGCCGTCGGCCAGCTCCACGGTCACCCCGCCCGCGTTCTGGCTCAGCCCGACCAGTTCACTACCGCGTCGGATCTCGACCCCGACCTCGGTGGCGTGCTCGGTCAGCAGCCGGTCGGTGACGGGCTGCGGGATGCCGAGGACGTACCCGTGTGCGGTGTCCATCCGGTCGGGCCACGGCACGTTGATGCCGGCGAAGTAGCCACCGAGCTTGTACTGCTGCCCGAGCGTGAGGAAGCGTTCCAGCAGGCCACGCTGGTCCATCACCTCGATACTGCGCGCATGCAGGCCGAGCGAGCGGACAACCTTGGTCGGCTCCGCGTCCCGTTCCAGCACGACCACGTGCACGCCGTGCAGCCGCAACTCGCACGCCAGCATCAAGCCGGTCGGCCCTCCCCCGGCAATGATCACGTGAATCATGAAGACCCCCCATTCGACAAGCTTGCATCTCGGCCAACTGCTCCGCGCAGTTCAGCGGCGCGTCCCACCGGCGGTTCGACACCCCGCATGTGGGCACAACGCAGGTACTACGCCAACCTCTGATTTATCGCCGCTTCTGGCTTCGGCTGGAGATTCTGCGGCACAACCCGGGTCTTGCCGCAAGACCCCTGGTGCGATATACATTGAGAGTGGCAAGGAGTGGATATCCTCCTTGCCTTTGCTTTTCTGCTCGGGCGAACGGACAAGCTCTTCCCGAACCTGTCGTATCCGGCGTATTGCCGCGAGATCTCCCGGAAGCTGAACGAGGGCGAGTCGCTGTACGCGCTGCGCCGCGACCTGCACTACGCGAACCACGGCACTGTCCGCCGCCGACACCCGGAGCAACAGACCGAGCAGGCGTGGTGCCTCACCGTGCTGACCAATGCCGTGATCACCTGGACCACCGAGTACTACGCGATATCCGTCGGCCGGCTGCGGGCCGCGAGATCCCCGACGAGTTGCTGGCGCACATCTCGCCGGCACACGGCGAGAACGTCAACTTTTTCGGCACCGGGGCTGAGGAAGATTCACGCCATTATTGGCGCCAACGATGATCTTGGGTCTGGGTCGGGACCGCTCCACATTGGGATGTGACGGGTCGTAGGTTTCCGGCTGTGCCGCTCGGTCGCCTGACTGATGACCGGGTTTCCGCGTACGAGCGGTTCGTCGGTCACCTCACCCGACCGGAGTTGGAGGGTTTCTTCGTGGTGTCGCCGGACCGGCTCGGCCGGTCCCTGGAAGACCTCATCGCCATCGTCGTGCAGCTCAAGCGCCAGCAGTCGGCCTTCCAATCCATGCACGAGAAGCTGGACACCACCGCCCCGAGCGGCATGTTCATCTTCCGCCCGGCAACCGCGCCACCTCACGCCCCTGACAGCGGGGCTGGTCAGGGGCGTGAGGTACGGCGGTTTACCCGCCGCTCGCGCACCGCTGCCCGGTACGGCCGCGCGCAGCGGTGAGTTCGGCCTCGATCAGATCGGCGGCCCGGTCGGCGCCCCCAGCCTCGCGGGCCTGCCGCTTCAGGTCGGTGCTGCGGGCCACCACGGCGGGGTCTGCGGTGAGGGCGAGCAGCGTCTCGCGGAGCTCTACGGCGGTGACACTGGCCGAGTCGACGACCCGGGCAACACCGAGGGAGGCCAGTTGCTCGGCGTTCGCGAATTGGTCGGCCGCCTGCGGAACGGCGATCATCGGGGTCCCGCAGTAAAGGCCCTCGCTGCTGCCTCCCATGCCGGCGTGGGTGATGAAGGCGTCTGCCTGCTCCAGCACGGCCAACTGCGGCACCCATGGGCAGACCTCGACGCTGTCCGGGACGGGACCGAGCTCGGCGGGATCGACGTGGCTGCCGATCTGCAGAACGGTGTGCCAGCCGGGCAGGTCACCGAACGCGACGATGCAGCGGCGGTAGAATTCGGGCTGCCGGGTGAAGGCGGAGCCGAGGGAGACCAGCAGCACTTTCTCGACGCCGTCCGGACGGACCCAGGGACCCTGGTGGGAGCGGTCTCCCAGAACCGGGCCGACGAAGCTGTAGACCGACGGGTCCACCCGATCGGCGTTCGGCTGGAGCGCCTCCGGCGGCAGAACGAGGCTGCGCACCGGCCGGCCTTGGAACGCCAAGCTGTCGGTGACCGACGAACCCTCCGCAGTCAGCCACTCTTTGAACCGCTGGTAATAGTCGGCCCCGCGCGGATCAGCCCGCATCGCCTCGACGACGGGCGCCATCTCCTGCTCGTAGCCGTCCCAGGCAACGAACGTCGAGGATAGCTGGATGGCCGGAATCCCCCACTGCTCGCCGAGTAGCCGCGCCGGTGCGCCGGCGATGTCGTAGAGGAACAGGTCCGGCCGATCATCGACATAGGAGGCCCGCAACTGCGGCAGCATGGCGATGGCATCGTCGAGAAAGAGCGTAAGCTGCTCGATCGGATTGTCGGTTCCGGAGCCACCGTCGCTGGGCAGCGTTGATTCATACGGTCTCAGCTCGGCGCCCGTGCCCTCGATGACGTCGGCAAAGGCGGGGTCATTGGCGTAGGTGACCCGGTGACCGCGCTGCACGAGGGTCCGGATGATCTCCAAGCTCGGGTTGACGTGGCCGTGGAACGGAATGCTGACCATGGCGATGTGCGGCATGGAATCTCCTGAAGGCTAGAGAGCCGAGACGTTGCGTCTCGCAACAAGAAGAGCACAGCACCACGAGCACGTCAAGACGAAACGTCTCGTCTCGTTGTAAGCTGTCGGTGTGACTCCACAGCCCTCCCGTCGCAACGAGCAGTCCCGCCGCGCGATCCTCGCCGCCGCCCTGCAACTGTTGACTGAAACCGGTTACTCGGCCGTGACCATCGAGGCGATCGCCGCCCGTGCCGGGGTCGGCAAGCAGACCATCTACCGCTGGTGGCGTGGCAAGGGCGCGGTCATCCTGGACGCGCTCGTCGACAACACGCCGGAGGTCCTCGCCCTGCCCAACACCGGCGACCTGCGGGCTGATCTGGGCCAGGTCCTCCGGGCCACGGTCGCCGAGTTCGCCGATCCACGGCTGTCCGCCACCACCCGCGCCATCACTATCGAGACACTCGCCGACGAGGAGTTGGCCGACCAGGTGCGCGACCGCCTGCTCCGTCCCCAACTGAACGCGGTCCGCACCCGCCTGGAGGCCGCCCGCGAGGCCGGCCAGGTCCGCCCCGACGCCCCCTTGGACCAAGTGGTGGAGCTGCTGTTCGGCCCGCTTTACCACCGCTGGCTACTCCGCAACGGCCCACTGACCGACGACTACGCCGACGGGATCGTCGACCTGGCCGTCGCCGCCATTACCCCTGTCGACACCCGTCCTGGCGGGTGACGCCGGGGCCGTGAAAATCTGGCTGGCCTGCCCGAACAGCACCGACGAGCAGAGCAGCCAGCATCAGACACACGTGCTCGCCGAGGCCGGCCTCACCGACGGCGCGTCCTCCGCCGACCGCTACGCGTACCGGATCTATGCCGACGGACTGAACGCGTTTGTCCGGACCATCCGCATCCGTTGATTTTCCGCCAGGGCTACCGTCACCCTCCTCTGCGGAGTCGGCAGGCAACGAGATGGAACGGGCGCTGGTGGAGGCGCTACGGTCGTTGCTGGCGCGGTGGCGCGGTGAGCCTCATCTGATGCTGCACTGGTACGGAGACTGACTCCCACGACCTTCGAGGCGGTCCGGTGACGTCGATTCTGCTGCTCGACATCGACGGCGTACTCCAGTTTCCCCGTCCGGAGTTCGCGGCGGCGATCGAGCGCGACTACCGGTGGCGGCACGGCTACCTGGCATTCCAGGACGACCTGTTCCGGGATCCCGCCTACCTGCGCAGCCTGGCGGGTGATGGCGACTTCCTCGACGTCGCCGACCGTGTTCTCGCCGAACATGTCGACGGTCTGACGGGGTCGGTGTTCCTGGACCGGTGGCTCGGCGGCAACATCCAGTTGAACCAGGCTCTGCTGGACGTCATACCCCGTCTCGGAATCGAGCGGGTCTATCTCGCGTCCAACCAGGAATCCCGACGCGGCGCGTACGTCGAACAGCTCTATCGGGGTCAGCGATGGCTCGCCGGGGCTTTCCTCTCGCACCGCGTCGGTCACCGCAAACCCGACACGAGGTACTTCGACCACATCCTGCGTACGGTCGACCGTGCGCCGGCAGAGTGCCTGTTCGTGGACGACAACGCGGCCTGCGTGGCGGCTGCGACGACGGTCGGCATCAACGGCATCCGGTTCGTGGACAACCGGTCCCTGATGTCCGAGCTGGCCTCGCTGGGGCTGATTCTCTGAGGAGACGGCTCTGTGCCCAGCTCATGCCGGTGGCGCGCGTGGCCGTCGGCCCCCTACCGCGGCGGTGCGACACCGGTGTGCGCGAGGACCAGGTCGGCGACCCGGTCGGCCAGACCGGGCGAGAGGAAACCGTGCCCCATCCCCGGGATCGGCACGAGACGTGCGTTCGGGATCTGCTCCGCGAGCGCCTCCGAGTGCGGCAGTGGGAAGAGCGGATCCGCGGTCGCCGCCACGACCAGCGTCGATGCGGTGATCGTCGACAACGGAGTGGGTGAGACGTCGGCTCGGTTCTGCCCGGCGCGGTGGTGGTTGGCGGATCTGGTCCAGTCCCTGGCGCGGGCCACGTGGCGCTGGGCCAGATCCCGCGCCGCTTCCCGGTCGAAGGGCAGCTCACCGCCGTTGAGTGCGTCGAAGACGAGGATGTCCGCCGCCACCCGCTGCTCGTCGGTGTCGCGGGCGGCGGACGCGGTTTCGGCGAGCCGTTGTAGTAGGGCAGGCGTGGGTGGCGGCAGTTCCCGGTCGGGCGCGCCGTCGATCGGGGTGGTGATCATGGTGGTGAGGGTCAGGACCCGTTCGGGCGCGTGTACGGCCAGCCATTGGGCGACGACGCCGCCCATCGACGCACCGACGACGTGGGCGGCACGGATGCCGTGGCCGTCGAGGACCGCGATCGCGTCCAGGGCGAGGTCGGTCATCGCGTACGGCTCCGTGTCGAAGTCGACGCCGTCGGACTGCCCGGTGTCCCGGTGGTCGTACCGAATCACCTGCCGCCCGCCCGCTACCAGTCGCTGCACCAGCGTTTCCGGCCAGCCGATGCCCTGCGCCTCAGCCCCCATGATCAGCAGTACGGTGGGGTTGGCAGGGTCACCGAACCGCTCGGTCCAGAGTCGTAACCGACCAGACATCACGTACGTCATGCGCGCGACGTTAGCCGGTCCGGTCGAGAGGTGCTCGACTTCGGGGCGCGTGTCCGCTGCGACAGGCGAGAACCCCTGGACCCGTGGACGGCTATGGGCGTGTGTCGGTGAGCACGGTCGCCATGACGTCGACGAACCGGTCCGGCTGTTCGAACATCGGCCGGTGCCCCGAGGTCTCAAGCACGACCAGCCGCTTCGACGGGGCCTGGAGCAGCTCGTACCACTGTGCGAAGGGCTCCGCCAGCGCCCGCGTCTCGTGCCCGCCCTGGACGAAGTAGACCGGCACCTGAAGTTGGCGGACGTCCGTACGGAGGTCGACGTCCTGCATGAGCGGGTACAGCACGCTCCAGGTGTCGACCAGCCCGGTCAGGGTGTGCAGCTTCTCCAGGAGGGTGTACTCGGGCACGTTCAGGCTCTCGGTCGGGCCGCCGTCACCCTCCGCGTTACGGCTGCGGTCGTACGCGTACACCTCGTTGGTGTGGGTCACGAACGGTTCGTACGGATAGAAACCCGGATATGGCGGCGGGCCCAGGTCGACGAGTCGCCGCTCCAGCTCACCGTCCGCACGCTCGCGTGCCCAGGTCAGGTGGTCCTCGTGGAAGATGCGGTCGCTGGTGGGCAGGTTGACCGCCTGACCGGTGCCGATGTAGGCCCGGAACAGCTCGGGACGCCGCTGGACGGCGAGCGTCGTCAGGAGCGATCCACCGGAATGACCGAGCAGGTAGATCTTCTCCTGTCCGAACCTGTCCCGCAGGTGGTTCGTCACGGCGATGACGTCGACCACCGCGCTCTCCAGCGTCAGGGCGGAGGTCGGGTCCAGTGAGGAGGCGGACTTGCCACCACCGCGGCGGTCCAGGGTCACCACCACGAACTGTCGTTCGAGCTCCTCCAGGTGCCGGCGGACCGGGCCGATGTCCGAGCCGCCGGGTGCCCCGGGCACGTAGAGCAGGACCGGCGCGGAAGTGTCGTTTCCCCGGATCATCACGCCGAGTCGGTGCGGGCCCACGTCGATGCTGCCGAGTTCCGCGACGCTGTTGGTCAACGGCTCACCGTCGGGGCCGAGGATCGGTGCTGTCCGGGCCGGTACGGCCACCGCCACCGTGACCAGCAGGACCACCGCCGCCAGCAGACCCGTACCGGCCCGGCCCAGGTAGCGCAGTGCCCGGCTGCCGGTGCGGGTCGACGCGGCCCGACGGGCGATGCCGGCGCCGTACGCCGCGCCGAAGACCATCGGCAGCACGGAGAGCAGACCGTGCACCCCTCGACCGGAGATCAGGACGAGCACGCCGAAGGGGCTGAGGTGGATGCCGTCCACGGACGGTCCCGTGATCGGCCAGCGGGCCAGTTCGAGGGCGACGACGAAGGCCACCGGGGCGAGCGGCATCGACCACCGCGACCGGGTCGTCCAGCCCACGCCGACTCCGACGGCCAGGCTGAACCCGATCGACCAGAGCGCCTGTGCGGTCGTCAACGGACCGCGCGGTGTCCAGAACGCGGATGCGACGCCCCACGCCACTGCCACCAGCACCGCCGCACCCCAGCGCCAGATGGGATGTCGCACGGCCACACTCGACTGTCCCGGTTCCTCGGACACCGGCAACCGGGCGTACGGCGTCTCCTGCATGGCAGGCCCCCTGTTGACGTCGGACGGAGCGTCCTTGAAACCCCACCATCGGTGACGGAAGGAAGTCAAGGGTCGCCGGGGTTCGTCGATGCCGGCCGCACCAGGGTTGCGGCCACGACATCGCCCGGCGTACGTCCTCAGACGCGTTCGGGTTTCGCCGACCGGGTCATCAGTTCCTTGACCGCCAGCCGGGGCGGTTTTCCGCCGTGGACGATGTCGACGACGGCCTCGGTGACCGGCATGGCGACACCGTGTCGACGGGCGAGGTCGCGCACCGAGCGGCAGGAGGTGACACCCTCGGCGGTCCGGTTGCTGGTGGCGACGGTCTGTGCCAGGGTCATCCCGCGCCCGAGGCTGGCACCGAAGCTGGTGTTGCGCGACAGCGGTGAGCAGGCGGTGGCGACCAGGTCACCCATTCCGGCCAGGCCGGCGAAGGTACGCGGGTCGGCACCCATCGCCAGACCGAGGCGGGCCGTCTCGGCCAGGCCCCGGGTGATCAACGACGCCTTGGTGTTGTCGCCCAGGCCGAGACCGTCGGCGATGCCGACCGCGAGCCCGATGACGTTCTTCACCGCGCCGCCGATCTCGCAGCCCACCACGTCGACGTTGGTGTAGGGCCGGTAGTAGGCGGTGTGGCAGGCGGCCTGTAGTTCCTGGGCGACGGCCTCGTCCCGGCAGGCGACGACGCACGCGGCAGGCTGGCGGTGGATGAGTTCACCGGCCAGGTTGGGGCCGGACACCACCGCGATCCGGTCCGATCCGGCTCCGGTGACCTCCGCGATGACCTCGCTCATCAGCAGGGTGGTGCCGAGTTCGACACCTTTCATCAGGCTGACCAGCACCGTGTTCCGGTCGAGCAGCGACGTCCAGGCGCCGAGGTTGGCACGCAGCGTCTGTGACGGGACCGCGAGCACGGCGAACGTGGCGCCCGCCGCCGCCCGGCGCGGATCGGTGGTCGCGGTGATCCCTTCGGGGAGTACGAAGTCCGGGAAGTACTCGGGGTTGACCCTGGTGGTGTTGATGGCGTCGACGACCTCGGGGCGACGCCCCCACAGGGTGACGTCACAGCCGGCGTCAGCGAGGACCATGGCGAACGCGGTGCCCCACGACCCGGCCCCGAAGACCGCGATACGGGTCGTCACAGGTCTCCCCCATCATGCTGCATCGGCGCAGCCTACGGCGTACGAGAGGTGATCGTGACGGCACCCGTACACCAGGTACGTCGGTGACAGTTGCACGATCGGGCGCTGGTGTGCCTCGGCGAGCGCACGGGCGGCGAACGAGCCGATGTCGTACAGGTCCCGGCACCGTGACGGCGGCGCCGGGCACGGGTGGACACACCGGTCGTTGCGAGGACAAGGTCCTCGCCACGGTCAGCCGTAGAGCTGCTGGAGGAACATGTCCGTGACCCTAGCCCGAGAACGCCGGGGTCGAGACGAGTGAGTTACTCTCCCGCATGATCGCGAATCCCTGGCTGGTCGGCCCCGCGCCGACAGCGGTCCTGCCCCGCGAGCGGCTGGTCGAACGGATCCTCAACCTGCTGTCGTCGCAGAACATGTGCGTGCTCGCCACGTCCGGGCCGGACGGGCCGCTGGCCACCCCGGTCCGCTACTACCACCACGACCTGACTCTCTACGTGACCTCCCAGGCCGGTACACCGAAGCTGCGTAACATCGCCGGCGACCCGCGGGTGTCGGTGGGGGTGTTCGCCCCGCTGGTCGGGCAGGCGAGCTCCCGTGGTGCGCAACTGTTCGGTGCCGCCCGGGTGCTGCTACCCGGGGATGACGGGTTCGAGGAGGGCATGGCCGTGTACCGGTGGCAGTCCGACGCGGTCGAGCGCGGGCGACCGCTGGGGGACGTACCCCGCAACCCGCTGCTGCGCATCGAGGTCGGTCGGGTGGTCTACACCGAACACTGGTTGCGTCGCGACGGCTACGCCCCACGGCAGTTCTGGTCCCGTGACCCTGGCTGACGTTGTCGGGGCCGGCACTAGACTTGCCCGGCGATGAACGAACCCGAGACCGCCGGGGAACACCTGGCCGACACCCGTCCCTGTGCCCACTGTGGCCGTCCGGTTCCCCAGCGGGCCGCCGCCGGGCGGCCGTTCCGGTACTGTCGGGACAACGACGGCGCCTGCCAACGCGCCTCCCGCAACTCCCGCATGCGCCACCGTAACGCCCCCGGGCTGGCCGGGCAGGTTGCCCGTACCTGGGAGGCGGTCGACCGGCTCGACCAGGTCGTGGAGACGCTGACCGAGGCGCTGCACGCCGAACTGTCACCCGTCGGGGTGGAGCGGCAACTCGCCCAGGCGCGGGCGGACGCGGCGAACGAGGTCGCGGCGGCCCAGACCGAGCGGGACGAGGCGCGCCGTGAGACGGAGGCGGCCGGGTCGGCGTTGGCGGTGGCACGGCAGACCGCGACGGTGGCGCTGGCCGAACGCGACCGTGCGGACCAGCGGGCCGAGCAGGCACAACGGGACGCCGCCACGGCTACCCAGCGGGCCACCGAGGCGCTGGCCGAACGGGACGAGGCCAGGCGGGCGGTGAGCGCCGCCGAGGCGCTGCGTACGCAGGCGGTATCCGACCGGGACTCCGCCCGGTCGGATCTGCGGGCGCTGCGTACGCAGGCGGAGTCGGACCGGCGGACGATCAGCGACCTGACCCGGGATCGGGACGCGGCCCGCGTCGACGCGTCCCGGGCCGCCACGTCGGCGGCACGGGCGGTCGAGACGGCGGAGGAGTTCCGGACGGCGGCGCGGCAGGCGCAGGCCGCGGCCGAGCAGTCCCGGGCCGAGGCGACGCAGGCGGCCCGGGACGCGGAACTGGCCCGGGAGGAGCAACGACGAGCCGACACGGCGGTCGCGCAGGCCGGGGAGGCGGCGCGACGGGTCGAACGGGAACGGGATCAGCTCGCTGGCGAGCTGCGCGGGGCCCGGGATGCCGCCACGGCGGCCGAAGCGCGGATCAGCGAGCTCGTCACGCGACTCGACGCCGCGCTGGCTGCCTCCGACGCCGCGTCGGATCGGGCCACCCGGTTGTCCGCACAGGTGAGCGATCTGGCCACGGCGCTCGCCAGTCTCAGCACCCGCGCCATGGCGCCCACCCCGGTGCCGCCCGCCCCACCCGTCCGGTCACCGTCCGAACCGGGCTGACCGGTCCCCGGGGGTGGGGACCGGTCATCGTCGGCGTACGGGGACGAAGTTCGCACCGGGACTGTGACCTGGGTCACCAGTTGTCCGGTGCGGCTACGCTCGGAATGTTTGAGCGGAAGTAGTTTTGCCGTCGGTGGCGGGAATCGCCGACCCGGCGCCCATCGTTACACCGATAAGACACGCACCACGACCGAGGGGAAAGCCGATCATGGGCGAGCGCATGCTGCGCGGAAGCCGTCTGGGAGCAGTCAGCTACGAGTCCGACCGGAACACGGAGCTCGCACCGCGCCAGACCCGCGAGTACCTCTGCGCCAAGGGCCACCAGTTCGAGGTGCCTTTCGCCGTCGACGCCGAGGTTCCGATCACCTGGGAGTGCAAGTTCGACGGCAGCGTCGCCCGGTTGGTCGACGGCACCGAGCCTGAGCAGAAGAAGGCGAAGCCGCCGCGTACCCACTGGGACATGCTGCTGGAGCGTCGTTCGATCGCCGAGCTCGAGGACATCCTCGCCGAACGGCTCGAAGAGGTACGGACCCGACGCGGTCGCATCTGACACCAGCAACCGACAGCTACACCACCGCCCCACGGCCCGTACGGCCGTGGGGCGGTTTCACGTCAACGGACGCCTGCGGCCGGTCCACGGCCTAGTGTGGCCGCTGCTCGACGATCTCGCCCTCGATCGCCGCCCCCGGAGCGGCCGGCGGGGGCTGGTCGGCAGCCGGTGGGGTCGGCTGCGGCGCACCGCGACGCACCCGCACCCGCCGGGGACCGAACAGGTCACCGGCGACCATCGCCGATACCCGCCGCTCGGCCGCCACCCGCACCCCCTTGCCGGCCAACCGACGCAGCGGCGGCACCGCCAGCAGCAGACCCACGGCCGCGCTGACCAACCCCGGTACGGCCAGCAGCAGACCGGCACCCAACCCGACCAGACCATCGATGACCTGCTGTCCGGGCGGGCTACCGGCCTGTGCCGCCGAACGGAAGCCACGCCACGCCCGCATCCCCTCGCGACGCAGCAACGCCAACCCCAGCACCGAGGCGGCGAGCACGAGCAGAATCGCCCAACCGAACCCGATCGCGTGGCCGACCAGCACGAAGACCACGATCTCGACGACCACGGCGAGTAGCAGTGCCAACGGCACCAGTCTCAGCCCTCGGCCCATGTCACCCCATCCGGATGATGTACGACTGCGGAATCCCGCCCCTCCAGCATGACACGAACCGGTGTCACGGCCACCGCGGCGTGCTGTCGCCGTAGCCCCGACGGGAACGTCCCAGGCCCGGACGCCGCTCCGACAGGCACCAGAGGGTCACCCGCCACAACGCCTCACCGACGATCAACGGGCTCATCTTGCTCGCCCCGTGTTCCCGTTCCGCGAACGTGATCGGAACCTCGACCGTACGCAGACCGGCCTGATGCGCCCGCCAGGATAGTTCCACCTGAAACGAGTAGCCCTGGGAGGTGACCGACTCGAAGTCCATTTTGTCCAGCGCCGGCACCCGGTAGATCCGATACCCGCCGGTCGCGTCGGAAACCGGCATCCCCAGCGCCACCCGGGTGTAGAGGTTCCCACCCCGGGAGAGCAACTGCCGGTGCCACGGCCAGTTGACGACCTCCCCGCCCGACGTCCACCGGGAGCCGATGACCACGTCGGCGTCCCGGGCGGCGTCGAGCAGCCGGGTCAGCTCCTCGGGGGCGTGCGAACCGTCGGCGTCCATCTCGGCCACCGCGTCGTACCCGTGCTCCCGGGCCCACCGGAACCCGGCCACGTACGCCGCGCCCAGGCCCTGCTTACCGGGACGGTGCAGTACGTGCACGTACTCGTCGGCCGCGGCGAGCCGGTCGGCGACCGCCCCGGTGCCGTCGGGGCTGTTGTCGTCGGCGATGAGGATCTCCACCGCCGGTACCGCCTGACGCAGCCGCTCGGTGATGATGACGACGTTCTCCGCCTCGTTGTACGTGGGAATGACGACCAGGACGCGCCCGACGCCCGGATAGCCCGCCGTACGCTCGACCGCGCCGGTTGCCTCGCTCACCGCTCCTCCGTATCTGCCGTGCCGGCGGGTTCGGGGTCACCCCCGTCCACGACCGGACCGTTCACGGAAACCACCCGCCGACGACGGGTCACCACGGCCACCACCAGCGTCGCCACGGCCAGACCCACCAACACCACCTCGGGCCAGAGTCCAACCCGGGTGGCGACCGTACGGGTGTTCCCGAGGTGCACTTGCCGGACCACCACCGCTGGGGTGTTGAACCCGGTCGCACCGATTACCCGCCCATCGGCCCCGACGAACCCGGACACCCCGACGGTGGAGGCCATCAGCGCCTCACGACCGTGCTCAACCGCCCGCAACTGGACCATCGCCATCTGCTGGCGCGCCTCGGCCTCGTCGAACGTGGCGTTGTTCGTCTGCACCACGAGCAGCTGCGCCCCGCCGGTGACCGTGTCCCGGACGACCTCGTCGTACGCGACCTCGAAACAGATCACGTCCCCGAGGGTGATCCCGCCCGCGTGTACCACCCCGGGGCGGGTCCCGGCGACGAAGTCCGACCGAACCCGGTCGACCTCCTTGCTGACCTTCCGCGCGATGTTCCGCATGGGGATGTACTCCGCGAACGGCACCGGATGCCGTTTGAAGTACATCTGGTCCTGGTCCGGGCCACTTCCCGGCAACCACAACAGCCCGGTGTTACGCACCTGCCCCGGCCCGGGGCCGAGCAGCACCGCGCCGACCAGGATCGGTGCCCCGATCGCGTCCGCGGCGGCGGTGATCTCCGCTGCCGCGGTGCTGTCCCGCAACGGGTCGACGTCGCTGGCGTTCTCCGGCCACACCACCAGATCGGGCTGCTGGGCCGCGCCGGTGCGGACGCGGGCGGCGAGGTCGATGGTGGCGTTCGCGTGGTTCTCCAGCACCGCCCGCCGCTGGGCGTTGAAGTCCAACCCCAGCCGGGGCACGTTCCCCTGAATGATCGCGACGGTGGCCGTATCACCACCGGCGGTGTTGCCCAGCGGCACCAGCAGCCCCAGCAGCACCACCGCGACCGCACCAGCGACCGCACCGGTGACCGCCGGCCAGCCCGGGGTGCCAGCCCGCCAGCGGCGGACCGCCCAGAAGCCGGCCGCGACGAGGAACCCACCGGCCAGCGCCGCCACGAACGTCACCAGCGGCGCCCCACCGAGCACCGCCCACCGCACCAGGGGCGCGTCCGCCTGGCTGAACGCCAACCTTCCCCACGGGAACCCACCGAACGGTGTCCGGTCCCGCAACGCCTCCTGGGCCACCCACAGCAGCCCGGTCACCACCGGCCACGACCAGCGCCACCGGTCGACCACCGGGCTCACCAACGCCGTCGCCAACCCGAGCAACGCCAGGTAGCCGGCCTGCAACCCGGACAACAGCAGCCACGGCAGGGAGCCGGTGTGCAGGTTCGTCCAACTCAGCATCGGCAGGAACAGCGCCAGCCCGGCGAGCGCGCCGACCCCGGCACCGCCCCGCAACCGGCGCCGGTGCGCCGCCGCCGCGAGCAACGCCACCCCGACCGGCGCCAACCACCACAGCCCGTACGGTGGAAAAGCGAGCAGCAGCGCCCCGCCACCGGCGAGCGCCGCCAGGACCGACACCCCCAACGGCAGCGGCCGTGGCGCCGCCACCGGTTCGTGGCCCGCACCGACCTGCGTGCCCACCGTGTCCACCATCGCCACCTGGCCTCACCGCCCATCCGGCCGCCACCGACGGTACGGCGGCGGATCTCCCCGGCGAAGGCTACCGGCCCGACCTGTACCCACCGCCACGTCTCGGGCCACGAACGGGTCCAGCCCGTGTCACGCCCCCGGCACCAGCGGAAACCGACACCACGGCCCGGACTCGCCCAACCCCGCACCGGGCCGGTCACGGTGGTCACCAGGGCGACAAAATCGGGGCGCGGCCACAGGCCGCGCCCCGATGCTCCCAGGCCCTTCCCGGCCGGTGTGGCAGAGGCGACCCGTCACGACCTTCGGACCGACCGGAGGAGGACTGGCTGTCCCCGTCAGGCCGTTGTCTACTGGCCGCGCACGTCGTCCTGCCCAAACACCGGTAACCGCGGCCGGTTCGCGCCGCCCCGCCGACCCCCGCCCGCTGGACCTGGCCGCTGCGACATCGAAACGAGTCGCTCGGCCAGCGGACGAAGGGACGAAGCGAACAACAGCCGCTTCCCGTAGTAGGACTCAAAGACGGTACGTGGTGCCCCCCGGGCCCTGTCAACTGCCACCGGCCAGTCGCCCGGACAAAACCGGCGTGTCGCACCCTGCGAGTCGCCACTCAGTCCCGCGCCGGGACCGCCCCGACCAGATGCCGCCGCAACAGCGACACCGCCGCCTCCGGCTTCTCCGACGCCAGCAAACCCGCGGCGGCCAGCACGTACTGATCATCAACGACCGGTGACGCGGCCCTCGGCAACACCCAGCCACCACCATGATCGCCCAGAACCGCGTTGAGCACGGTCGCCGCCTCGCCCGGCCCGGCGTGGCGCAGAACACCTCCCGACCCGATGATCAACCGGACGTCGCGCAGGTCCCGCCCACCCCGATCGCCGACCGCCGCGCCCCGGGCATGACGCCGCAACGCCACCGTCGCCGCCAACTGCGCGATCCGCCGGTCCACCGCCCACTCGACCGAATCCGAGGCCAGGAAACCCGGATCCCCGGCCCGCGCCGCCGCCGCCGTCTCCAGCGCCCGCGACTCGTCCACAGACAACATCCGCTCCGCCACCGCCGCACGCACCACCCCGGGGGCGCTCCACCGCATACCCAGGTCACCCTCGACCGTGCGGGCCCGCCACAACATCCCCGCCGCCGCCCGCGCCGGCCCACCCGCCCGCTCGTCCGGCGTCAACACCGAGTACACATCCGTGGTCGCCCCACCCACGTCAACCACCACCAGATCACCGGCGAGATGGTCGGCGAGCACCTCGACCCCGGTCAACACCGCATCCGGCGTCGCCGCCCGTACCAGCCGAGCGAACCGGCCACCCCGGGACAACCGCTTGCCGCCGATCACATGCCGCAGAAACACATCCCGGATCGCCGCCCGCGCCGACTGCGGCGCCAACACCCCAATCCTCGGCAACACGTTCTCCGCCACCGTCACCGGCACACCCCGACGGGTCAACACCTCGACCACCGCCGGCCGTACGTCCACGTTCCCGGCCACCACCACCGGCACCCGCCACCGCGCCCCCGCCAACCGGCACGCGTTGTGCAGCAGCACCTCACCGTCCCCGCCGTCGGTCCCACCGACCAACAACACCACATCCGGTGCCGCCGCCCGCAACTGCGCCAACCCCGCCCCGTCCAGCGGCCCCGCACCCACGTGCACCACCCGCGCCCCGGCCGACAGACCCACCTGCTCCCCAGCCCGCGCCGTCACCAACCGCTCGTACCCGACCACCGCCAGACGCAGCCCACCACCCGCCGACGAACACACGTACCACGGCGCCCCGGACGCACCCCGAACCGCGGCCGTCGCCTCCGCGACCGCCGCGTCGAGACCGTGCAGCACATCGGAACCAACCGTCGTCGGCCGCACCGCCGCACCCACCACCGCCCCGTCAGCCAACTCCACCACCACGACCTTGGTGAACGTCGACCCGACATCGGCGCAGACCGCGTACCCCGTCACAACGGCCGCGCCACCGCACCCGGTGCCCCGCCCGGTGGTGGCGCAGGCACCACCACCGTCCCGGTCGCGGTCACCGCCACCAACGGCGGATCCAGCACCACCGCCGCCGACTCACCCCGCTCGGGCCGCCCCCGGCACACCACCCGACACTCGAACTCGATCGTCCGGCTCCGGTTACCGACCCGGGTCACCGTCGCCACCACCTCCACCACGTCCCCCGCCCGCACCGGCGCCCGAAACTGCACCTGGTCGTACGAGGCGAACAACCCCTCGTCGCCGTCGGTACGGATACACACCTCGGTCGCCACGTCGCCAAACAACCCCAACGCGTACGCCCCGTCGACCAACGCCCCGGCATAGTGCGCGTGCCCGTACGGCACGTACCGCCGATGCGTCACCGTCAACCCGACCCGCTCGTCGCTCATCGCCCCGCCACCTTCACCGCAGCAACCCGACCACCCCGGTTGACCACCAACTCGTGCACCAGATAACTCGCCACCTCACGCGGCGTCGTACCCCGGCCGAAAATCCGGTCGACACCGAGCTCACCGGTCATCAACTCGTCGAACCGGGGCCCGCCGACGATCAGCAACGGCCGCCGCCCCGCCGGCATCGCCTCCCGGAACGCCGCCGACATCTCCCGGGTGTTGTGCAGATGCGCGTCCCGCTGCGTCACCACCTGAGACACCAGCACCGCGTCCGCCTTCTCCACCCGGGCCGCCTCCACCAACTCCGGCACACTGACCTGCGCACCCAGGTTCGTCACCTTCAACTCCCGGTAGTACTCCAGACCCTTCTCCCCCGCCACACCCTTGACGTTGAGGATCGCGTCGATCCCGACCGTGTGCGCGTCCGTGCCGATACACGCCCCCACCACCGACAACTTCCGCCGCAGTCGGGACTTCACCAACGCGTTGACCTCCTTCGCCGACAACAGCGGAAAGTCGCGCTCGACCACCCGTACCGCGTCGAGATCCACCAGGTGGTTCACCCGCCCGTACACCACGAAGAAGGTGAACCCGTCACCCATCGGCTTCGCGTGCACCAGCATCGCCGGCTCCAGGCCCATCTTCGCGGCCAACTGCAGCGCCGCCCCCTCCGCCCGCTTGTCGTGCGCCACCGGCAACGTGAACGACACCTGCACCATGCCGTCCCCGGTCATGTCCCCGTACGGACGCACCACCGGGCCGCTCACGCCGCCACCTCCGCCGCCGACACCCGGGCCGCCGCCTGGTCGCGTTCCAACAGCTCCGTGGCCGGGTTGTAGTAACCCTCCGCGTGCGGGGCCACCCCGTCGAGGCCCTTACCCCGGTCCGCCGGACGTTTCATGATCCCGAACGTTCCCTCGGCGATCGCGTTCAACAACGTGTCATCGGCAATCCGCGACAGCAACTCCACCGCCTCACCGAGCACCCGCGCCGCCCGCGCCTGGATGAACCCACCCGTTGCCGGCACGAAATCCTCGTGCAACCCACCGGCGGCATCCAACACGTACCGCACGTTCTGCAACGCGATGTCCCGATCGGACAGCCACGGCGTCACCACCGCCTCGGTCATCATCCCGACCAGCAGGATGCCCTGCCCGGTCAGCGCCCCCGCCAGGTTGAAGAACCCGTCCAACAGGTTGCCCCGGAACACGTCCCCGGTCATGTGCTTCGTCGGCGGCATCCACTTCAACGGCGCATCCGGGAACAACTCCCGCGCCAACAGGGCGTGCGCCAACTCCAACCGGAACGAATCCGGCAGATCCGGGTTGATCTCGAACGCGTGCCCCAACCCCAACTGCCAGTCCGCCAACCCCGCCTCATGCGCGAAAAACTCGTTGAGCAACTGCGACACCGTCACCGTGTGCGCCTCGTCAACCGCATCCGCGGTCGTCAGGTAGTTGTCCTCACCGGTGTTGATGATGATCCCCGCCCGCGCGTGCACCTGACGAGAAAACCGCTGGTCGACAAAGGTACGGATCGGGTTGATGTCCCGGAACAGAATCCCGTACATCGAGTCGTTCAACATCATGTCCAGCCGCTCCAGGCCGGCCAACGTCGCCATCTCCGGCATACACAACCCCGACGCGTAATTCGTCAACCGCACATACCGGCCCAACTCCCGCGACGACTCATCCAACGCCGCCCGCATCAACCGGAAGTTCTCCTGCGTCGCGTACGTACCCGCAAACCCCTCCCGAGTCGCCCCCTCCGGCACATAGTCCAACAACGACTGACCCGTCGACCGAATCACCGCGATCACGTCCGCACCCGCCCGCGCCGCCGCCTGCGCCTGCGGAATGTCCTCGTAGATGTCCCCCGTCGCCACAATCAGATAAATCCACGGCCGCCGCGCCGGATCCCCGTACCGGCGCACCAACCGCTCCCGCTCCACCCGCCGCCGGTCGATCACCCGCAACCCCGCACCGACCGACCGCCGCGCCACCGACCGGGCCGCCGTCGCCGACCTCCCCGACGGCACCACGAAACCCACCGACCCGGCCGCCGCCTTCTGCGCCAACAACGTCAACCCGGCCCCGACCTCACCACCGGCCAGACCCTCCCGGGCCAACGCGTCGAACACCGGCAACGCCACCCCGTGCCCCAGACCCACCTCACCCACGACGGCGTCGACCAGCCGGTTCACCCAGGGAATCCCATCCGGATCCGCCCCGGTCACCCCGGCCAGCCGCAACACCGCCCGCTCCACCGACACCGTCGTATGCCCACGAGCAAGATCCACCACCGGTTGCCCGGCCCGACGCGCCAACTCCCGCGCCTGAGCCACCACCGACGCGTCCAAGGCCAACTTGCCCGTCACGGCATACCTCCCTCTCACCCGCCCCGGCCATCCACCGGAGCGCGACGGCGACTCAGTCGAGCGCCTCGTAAATCACCTGACCACGCAACACCGTGCGCCGACACACCGGCAACGGCGTCGGATCGTCCGGCCCCCGCAACTCCACATCCGAGGCCACCAACACCGGCAACCCCCGCTCCACACCGGCCGGCGCCGACCACACCGCGAACGTCGCCGGCGCACCCGGCGCCAACACCCCCTCGTCATCCCGGAACACCGCCCGCCAACCACCCCGGGTATGCGCCGCGAACGCCGCCCGCGCACTCATCCGCTGCGCCGGATTGAAATGAGCCATCGCCGCCCGCACCGACCCCCACGGATCCAACGGCGTCACCGGCGAATCCGAACCGAACGCCAACGTCACACCCACCCCGTGCATGGCACCCATCGGATTCGAATCCAACGACCGCGCCACCCCCAGACGCTGGGCGTACATCCGCTCCGTACCACCCCACAACCGGTCGAACGCCGGCTGCATGCTCGCCACGATCCCGTACTCGACAAAACCCGCGATCAACCGCTTACTCATGATCTCCGCGTGCTCCACCCGATGCCGGCCCGCCCGCAACCGATCCACCCCCAACGACCGCGCCGCCTCACCGAACCCGGCCAACACCGTCCCGATCGCCGCGTCACCGATCGCATGGAAACCGCCCTGCATCCCCTGCCGCGCACAATCCAACAAGTGGTCCCGGACCTGCTCCACCGACACGTACCCGTGCCCACACCCACCCTCGGCACCATCCAGGTACGCCGACGACAGATGCGCCGTACGCGACCCCAACGCGCCGTCGGCGAAAAGATCCCCACCGGCACCCACCGCCCCCAACTCCCGCGCCCGCGCCGCACCCGACAACTCACCCCAGTAGCCGTACACCTCCGGGCCACCGTCACCGGACAACGCCAACACCCCGGTGAAGTCCACCTCGTCGGAAATCTCCGGACCACCACACTCGTGCACCGCCGCGATCCCCAACGACGCCGCCCGCGCCAACGCCACCCGCTGCGCCGCCACCCGCTGCTCCCGGGTCACCGACGCGAACGCCAACGCCCGCACCAGATGGTGGGCGTCGCGCCGCAACCAACCCGACCCGTCGTACCCCGCCGCCGACACCACCTCCGGCGCCGCCGCCAGCAACGCGGACGAACACAACGCCGAGTGGATCGACGCCTGAGACAGGTACACCCGCCGACCACCCGCAGCCCGGTCCAACTCGACCGCGTCCGGCGGCCGCTGGTCCACCCAGTTCGACTCGTCCCAACCATGCCCCAACACCACCGCGTCCGCCGGCAACCCCGCCGCGAACGCCGCCACCGCCGCACCCACCTCCGCCGCCGACCGGGTCGACGACAGATCCAACCCGGACAACGCCAGACCGGTGTCGGTCGCGTGCACGTGCGCGTCCACGAACGCGGGCGTCACCAACGCACCCGCCAGGTCCACCACCTGATCGGCCACCGGCGCATCCGCGTCCGAGCCGATCCAGACGATCCGGTCGTCCCGGACCAGCAACGCGGTCGCCAGCGGGTCACCGGGGCAGTAGAGGTGGCCGCCGCGATACAGAGTCGAGGGGAAAGTCATGTGATCAGTCTGCCGCGACCCGGGCCTCGAAGAGCGCACGCACCCCGGTGTCCTGGCGCACCAGATCCAACGCCAACTCGGCGTGACCCGGCACGTACCCATTACCGACCAGCATCGTCACGTCCGCGGCCAACCCCTCCGCACCCAACGCCGCCGCCGCGAAACTCGTCGCCATCGAGAAAAAGATCACCGTGCCGCCAGCCGCGGTCGCCAGGATCGCCCCGTGCTCGCAACCCGGCACATCGACACAGACCACCGTGACGTCCGCCGGACCACCGAGCGCCCCGGTCACCGCCGCCGCCAACGCCACCGGATCCCGGGCGTCGGCCAACACGACCTCCGTGGCCAGGCCCGCGGCGACCAGCCGGTCCCGCTCCGCCGGCACCGGAACCACCCCCACGGTACGACCAGCGCCCGCCCGCCGCGCCGCAGCCAACGCCAGCGAACCGCTCTTACCCGCCCCGCCGAGCACCGCCACCGACGGCGAGTGGTAACCGCGCACCACCCGGGCGGTCAACGCCGGCGCCCCACACACGTCCAGGACGGCCAGACTCAGCCGTGGATCGAGTTCCTCCGGCAGCACCGCCACCACCGACCGAGCGAACAGGATCGCGTAACCGACGCAGGGGACCTGCTCGCCCCGCCCGTCCCACCCGGCGAGCCCGTCCTCGACCACGAGCGGGGTCAGCGTCAGCGAGACGAGCGTCGCCACCCGGTCGCCAGGCTTGACCGGCAACGGCGTCGCCGGTCCGACCTCGTCGACCACACCGATCAACATCCCGCCCGAACCAGTGACCGGATTATGCATCTTGCCCCGGTCACCGATGATCTCCAACACCTCGGCCCGGACCGCCGCCCCATCCCCACCATGCTTCTCCGACAACTGCCGGAAACTCGCCGCGTCGAGGTTCAACCGCTCGACCCGGATCCGCACCTCGTCCTCCCCCAACGGCGCGTACGGATCCAGCCGCCACGCCGCCTGCGGCAGCACACCAACCGGATCAAGCACACGGTGCAGCCCCACGGGTGAAGTCATCGAAGCGCCCCTTCCAAGTCAGTCACGTTGCCAACAGAACGCATCGCGGGAAAACTTCCGGCAGAATAATTCCTACACAGGATATTTTCCAGTAGCCTTCGGACCGTCACCGGTACCGCGCAGCCAGAGGAGGGTCCGTGACGCAGGCACAACCAGTTGAGGCCATCCCGCAGCCGCGACCAGCCGACACCCCACCACTCGCCGGCCAGCCCTACGAATACCGCCGCCGACCCCTGGTCGAACCGGACTGGACCCGCTTCCCCGGCTGGCGCCACATCACCCGCGAACAGTGGGAATCCGCCCAATGGCAGCGCGTCAACTGCGTCAAGAACGCCAAACAACTGCGCGCCATACTCGGCGACCTCGTCGACGAGAGCTTCTACACCGACCTCGCCACCGACCAGGCCGCACTCGCCACCATGTCGATGCTGGTCCCACCACAGATGATCAACACGATGGTGCCCGACGGACCAGTAACCACCGACGCGTTCCTGGCTGACCCGGTCCGGCGATACATGATCCCGGTCGCCTCCGACCGGCGTACCGACTGGCCCTCCCACCCGTACGCCACCCGCGACTCACTCCACGAACACGACATGTGGGTCGCCGAGGGCCTCACCCACCGCTACCCCACCAAGGTCCTCGCCGAGCTGCTCTCCACCTGCCCGCAGTACTGCGGACACTGCACCCGGATGGACCTCGTCGGCAACTCCACCCCCACCGTCGACAAGCTCAAGCTCACCCTCAAACCGGTCGAGCGCTACGACGCCCAGATCGACTACCTCCGCGCCCATCCCGGCGTACGCGACGTCGTGGTCTCCGGCGGCGACGTCGCCAACGTGCCCTGGCGCAACCTTGAGTCCTACCTGATGCGACTGCTGGACATCGAGACCATCCGCGACATCCGGCTCGCCACCAAGGCGCTGATGGGCCTGCCCCAGCACTGGCTCCAGCCCGACGTCGTCGAAGGGCTCGAACGGGTCGCCCGCACCGCCGCCCGACGCGGGGTCAACCTCGCCATCCACACCCACGTCAACCACGCCCAGTCGCTGACCCCACTGGTCGCCCGAGCCGCCCAGACCGCGCTCGAGGTCGGCGTACGCGACGTGCGTAACCAGGGCGTCCTGATGCGCGGAGTGAACGCCACCGCACCCGACCTGCTCGACCTCTGCTTCGCACTCCAGGGCGAAGCAGGCATCCTGCCGTACTACTTCTACATGTGCGACATGATCCCGAACGCCGAACACTGGCGGGTGCCGGTCTGGCACGCCCAGCAGCTCCAGCACGACATGATGGGTTACCTGCCCGGTTACGCCACCCCTCGGATCGTCTGCGACGTTCCGTTCGTCGGCAAGCGTTGGGTGCACATGCTCACCGAGTACGACCGGGAGCGCGGCATCTCCTACTGGACCAAGAACTACCGCACCTCCATCGAGTCGGCCGACCTGGCCACCCTGAGCCGCCGGTACGCCTACTACGACCCGATCGACACGCTGCCCGAATCCGGCCGCGCCTGGTGGAGCACGCACGAGCCGAGTGCCCTCGACTGAGCTTTGACCGACAGTGGGGCCCCGGTACACGTACCGGGGCCCCACTGTCGTCTACGCGACCGTCAGCTACTTGTTGAACGCGTCCTTCATGTTCCGACCAACGTCCTTGACGTTCTCGCCCGCCTGTTTGGTCTGGGCACCCGACTGCTGCCGTGCACCTTCGGCGCGCATCTGTTCGTTGTCGGTCGCGTCGCCATATTTCTCCTTGGCGGCACCCGCCATCTGCTGCGCCTTGTTCTTGGCCTTGTCGGTGAGGCTCATCGCGACTCCTCGGGAGTAGTCGGTGTTCGGCCACCTGCTGAGTCCCCCCTCGGGGGTTGGCGGAAACCCCCGGCTCGTTGGCGGCTTTGTGGCGGGCGAGGGCACACCCCGTACAGCGTCCTAGGAAGCTAGGTGCCATCCAACGTGCTTAACTAGCCAGGTGGCAGAGATCGTTCTCATCCGGCACGGCGAAACCGAGTGGAGTGCCTCGCACCGGCACACCTCGTACACCGACATCCCGCTGACCGTGGACGGCGAGCGGCAGGCCCGTGCGGTCCGCGACGAGTTGGCCGGCCGGACCTTCGCCGCCGTGCTCTCCAGTCCTCGGGGCAGGGCCCTGCACACCGCGGAACTCGCCGGCCTGGCCGTCACCTCGGTCGACGACAACCTCGTCGAGTGGAACTACGGCGCCTACGAGGGGCGCACCACCACCGAAATCCAGGTCGAGCGCCCAGGGTGGAACCTCTGGACCGACGGCTGTCCCGACGGCGAGTCCCCCGACCAGGTCGGAGACCGGCTCGACCGGGTGCTCGCCCGGGCCGCCGCGCTGCTCCCCGAGGGCGACGTCGCGCTGGTCGCGCACGGCCACAGCCTCCGGGTCGCCGGCGCCCGCTGGATCGGCCTACCACCGAGCGGCGGCGGACTGCTCCGGCTGGACACGGCCACCGTCTCGGCACTCGGACACGAGCACGACCGACCGGTGATCCTGCGATGGAACACCGGTGGCGCGGCCAACCCGCCGATCAGTCGGGATCGCGGCTGATCCGAGGTGGCCGGCCCTCGTACGGCGTGGAGAGCACGACCGTGGTTCGGGTGGTGACGTTCGCCGAGGTACGAATCTCCTGCAACACACGCTCAAGGTCAGCCGGGCCAGCGACCCGTACCAGCAGCAGGTAGAAGTCCTCCCCCGCCACGGAGTAGCAGGACTCGATCTCCGGCAGGTGGGCCAGCCGCTCCGGCGCGTCGTCCGGCTGCGACGGGTCGAACGGACGGACCGCCACGAACGCGGTCAGCGGCAGTTCCAGCGCGTCGTAGGAGACCCGGGCGGTGTAACCGGTGATGACGCCACGCTGCTCCAGCCGGCGTACCCGCTGGTGCACCGCGGACACCGACAACCCGACCTTCTCCGCCAGGTCCGTGTACGACATCCGGCCGTCAGCGGTCAACCCGGCGACAATGGCGCGATCGACTTCCTCCACGGCGAGAAACCTACCTGTAGGGGCCCCGATCCGACGAAGTTGATCCCACGGACGTGACGTGCCTCGACGGGAAGGCACCCCCCAACGCGTGGCCTGACCCCGTGTCACCGGCACCGTGGCCGTCACTACGAGCAGCTCGGCCCTGCCTCGGCGGAGCGCATCAGACGTCCCGGTCTGGGGTGACCGCCCCCTCACCCGCAGGCCCTGCATGCTCATCACCAGGAAGGCGGCCAGGTCACCGGCGCTGCGGTCGGCCGAAATCCGGCCCCCGTCGCTCTGCGCGGATTCCGACGTGGCCGCCCCGGAATCCTCCTTACGACAATCAGCGCTTTCGGGCTATGCCACCGGCCATGAGACGTTCGGCTACGGACAGGTCGGGACCAATGGGAGCCTCTGGCCGCCACTCGGGGAGAGAGACCAGGCCTGGCTCGACCATCTCAAGATCTCCGAAGAATCCCTGGAGTTCCGGCAGCGTTCGGAATCGGCCGGTGCCCAGCACGCTGAGGTAGGTCTCCTCGAGCTCGGCGGCCTCGGGGAAGGACGCGCAGAAGCTGGTCATGAACAGGTGACTGCCGGAGGGCACCGCATCCATGTACGCCTTGGCGACGCCCTGCGGGTCCTCGCTGTCGTGCAGGTGGTGGAGGATGCCGACAAGCAGGATGCCGACCGGCTGGGAGAAGTCGATCAAGCGGCGCACCTCGGGGTCGGCGAGTACGGACTGAGGGTCTCGCAGGTCGGCCGTCACCACGGTCGTGTTCTCGTTCTCGACAAGTAGGGCCCGGCCGTGGGCCAGGACGATGGGGTCGTTGTCGACGTAGACCACGCGGGCCTGCGGCGCGGACCGCTGTGCGACCTGGTGGGTGTTCTCACGCGTCGGGAGCCCCGATCCCAGATCCATGAACTGCCGGATACCTGCCTCTTCGACCAGGTAGCGGACACCTCGACTGAGGATCTGCCGGTTGTAGGCCGCCACCTCGGGCAACTGAGGCACGATCTTGAGCATCTCGCCGACCACGGCCCGGTCGACCGCGAAGTTGTCCTTGCCCCCGAGAACAACATCGTAGGCTCGCGCGATGCTGGGTTTCGAGGTGTCGACACCAACAGAAGCCGGCCGGTCCTGGTCCGCCATCCGTCCTTCTTTCGAATTGTCCCACCCTTGTCCGGGTGCTGATCCTAGAGGAGATCGTCGACGACGTGTGCGCCGCGACCACAGTGGACGGCGCTCGTGAGTACGGCCGTATGCCCGGTCACGTCGACGGCGGGATCGACGTTCTCACCCACACGGGCAGCATGCCGAAGAACAGCTTCCTCTCCTTGGATCACGTTCACTCAGACGAACACTGCCGCGCGGCGCCGACTTCGGGTTCGCGTTCGTCGAGGGGTACGGGGACCAGGCGTACCCCCGGTCCCCCGCATCGTTGCGCCACCACCCGGACCGAGTTTTCGGTCCGGCCGCTCACCCCGAGGCGGTGCTGCCTTGTCGGTCATCCGTTGGCCGTGTCCCTGCGGAGGATGCCGACTCAGCGGCGGGGACGCCCTCGGACCCGCGGTCCCGGCGGGTGCCGTTCACGAGCAGCCCGAGCGCGGCCGCCCCGATGATGCCGGCCGCGACGACGGGCAGCACGCCGGCGTTCCAGATGCCGACGACGAGGCCACCGGAGGCCGCGCCGGCGGCGATGCCGATGTTGAGTACGGTGATGCCGACCGCTCCCACGGCGGCTTCCCGGCCAGGTGAGGCGATGCGCAGCAGGCGTGTCTGGAAGACCGGCGGGAGGAGCCCGATGAGCATTCCCCACAGAGCGATCACGACCGCCGCCACGGCCACGTTCACGGGCAGCAGGGCCAGCGAGGCGGCACTTGCGGCGAAGGCGACGCTGACCCATCCGAGTGCCTGACGCGGGAACCGGTCGGACAACGGCCCGGACACCACGATGCCGACCAGACCGGCGAGTCCGAAGACGAGCAGCAGCGCGGTGCGGGCGGCGGCGGCGTACCCGCCGAACTGCCACAGCAGGGGTGCGATGTAGGTGTACAGCATGAAGTGACCGGTCAGCACCAGCCCCGTGGCGAACGCGACGGCGAGGACGGCCCGCATCGCCGGATCACGGCCCACCCGCCGAGCCACGGGACTCGGCGCGTCCTGCAACGACAGGCCCCAGACGGCCGCCGACGCCGCTCCCAGGAGTGCGGCCAGCAGACCGAAGGACAGGCGCCAGCCGACGCCTTCGCCGATGGCCGCACCGAGCGGGATGCCGACGATGCCAGCCAGTACCGGCCCCGCCAGCACCACCGAAACGGCCCGGCCGAGGATCGCCGGAGGCACAAGGGTGGCCACGGTCGGGACCAGCAGTGACCAGAACACGCCGTGCGTACTGGCGGCGACTATTCGACTGGCGAGGGCCCAACCGTACGACGGCGCGAGTGCGGTGCCCACGGTCGCCAAGGCCAGGAGCAGCACCAGAAGCGGCAGCAGGTGTCGACGCGGCACCCGGGTCGTCAGGCGGGTCAGGGGGATGCTGGCGGCTGCGATGGTGAGCGCCCAGGCGGTGACGAGCAGGCCGGCGGTGGACTCCGCGACGTCCAGGTCATCGCTGAGTTCCAGAAGCAGACTCGCGGGCAGCAGTTCGACGGTGACGGTGGCGAACGCTGCCGCGGAGAGCACCAGCAGTGGCCACCAGGGCAGCTTGCGGGACAGGTTTGGGGCTGCGCCCGACAGTTGAACGGTCATGTCGGAGACCGTAAAGTCTGACATATATGTGAGGGTCAAGGGAGGATTTCGTGCGCATAGGCGAGTTGGCAAAGCGCAGCCTGGTCCCGATCCGGATGCTGCGCTACTACGAGGAGCGCGGTCTGCTCTCCCCGGTTCGCGGGGCCAACGGATACCGCGACTACAGCGAGAGCGACGTCACGCGGGCCGTGCTCGTCAGCAGCCTCATCCGGTCCGGCCTGCCCACCAAGTTGATCATCCCGCTGCTACAGGACGGGTCACCCGGGCAGACGCCGTCCGCGGTGGACGAGAGCCTGGAAGGGCTCTTCGCCGCCGAACTGGCCCGCCTCGACGGCAAGATCGCGTGTATGAACCTGAGCCGAAACGCGGTCCACAAGCACCTCGACCGGCTGCGTGCGCCCGTCCACGGGTAGACGCCAACCAGTCCGCGTACCGCTGAGGATTCCCTGAGCATGGCGCGGTCCTCGGAGTCCTCCAGGCCACGGCCGACGGCTCCCGTCTCCGACAGCCACTCGACCCGCTCTGCCGGGGCAAGGCCGTAACCGCACTCGGTGTCACGGGAGCCGCGTCGTTCACGGTGGTCGGGGGTCGATCGCGAAACCGGACGACATCGACCGGGGCGATCGACCCACGACCACCGCAGGGCCAGCGCGGTCAGGCCGGCGCGCCGCGTACCTTCAGGTCGCGGAGGCTGCCGATGTTGTCGAAGGAGCCGAAACCGACCCGTCCGGACGGGAAGGTCGTGTCCCGGGCGGTCATCAGCGGGTCCTTCGCGCCGTCGACGTACACGGCGATCTCACCGGTCGCGGGCAGGTGCTTCACCCGAACCTCGTGCCAGCCCGCGTCGGTAACCGCTGGCGCGGCGCCCTCCGAGCGCCCGTTCCACTGGTAGTCGATCCGCTCCCGGTCCGCGTTGTCCACCTTGAAGATGCCGTTGTGCGGGTAGATCGTGTTGTCGGTCGAGAGGTGCGCATAGTAGAACTGCGTGTCCGACTTCCACCCGAAGACGATGATCACGTCCCGGTTGGTCACCTCCACCGGAGTGTCGAGTCGTACCTCGGCCCGGATCTCGACCGCGCCGAGTGCCGGACCGGCGGTCAGGACCGCGTACTCGAACGGCCGACGCGGCCCAGGCCGCTGCTCACCCGCCTCGGCGAGGATCACCTGCTTGCCGGTGAACCGCCACTTCGACGGGGTTACCGGGGCCCAGTTGCTCGGGCGCATGGTGTCCCGGACCCTGGTGTCACCGACCTTCGCGTCGGCGAACTCCTGCGTACCGCTCACCTTCCAGATCTTGCCGTTGGCCTTTGCCAGGATGTAGAGCTCGCCCTGGGCGTCGGTGCCGAACCGCAGGTCGACCCGGCTCGGGTCGCCCGGCGCCCCCGGACCGGAGAGGTCCTGCATCCGCACCGACCTGCCAGTGGCGTCGAAGAGCGCCAGCCGGTGGATCGGTGCGAGGTCGCGACCGCGCCGCATCTGGTCGACCTCGGTGTAGAGCACCCGCCCGTCGACAAGGTCGCCGAAGACGTACTTGCCGCGCAGCGCCGGCACGTCCCGACCCCGGTAGACGAAACCGCCGGCCACCGCGACACCCACGTCCGAGGTGCAGTTCCAGCCCGGCGCCGGCGCGTGGTCGTAGGCAGCAACCGGGTACGTGTAGCCGTACTGGGCGTCGTCCGCCGGCAGCGGGAAGATCTTGTCGCAGGCGACCGTCGACGTCCTGTCGAACACGAAGGCGCCTTCCCGCTCGCTCCAGCCGAGGTTGTCGCCGGCACGTACCTCGTAGATCGCCTCGATGGCGTGCTCGCCGATGTGACCGAGGTAGAGCTTGCCGGTGGCCC
Organism: Micromonospora sp. NPDC050417; assembly: GCF_044458865.1. Lineage (NCBI taxonomy): Bacteria > Bacillati > Actinomycetota > Actinomycetes > Micromonosporales > Micromonosporaceae > Micromonospora > Micromonospora sp. NPDC050417. The sequence continues at coordinate 120,124 of NZ_JBITIH010000014.1, read as the reverse complement.
GGTCCCAGCTGAACCGGTGCGGGTCACGCATGCCGTACGCGTAGATCTCGCCGAGGGCGCCGGCGCGGCCGACGAACGGGTTCGTCGGCGGGATGCCGTACCGCCCGTTCGGGGCGTTCGTGCCGGCCGGGTCCACGCGCAGCAGCTTCCCGTGCGGCATCGCCAGGTTCTGCGGGTCGGTGTTGCGTACGCCGAGACCGCCGTCTCCAGCCGCGACGTAGAGCATGCCGTAGTCGCGGTCTCCCCGCCGTGCGGTCGGGTCGAAGTTGATCTCCTGGATGCCGTGCACCTGTCCACCGAAGCCGATCCGCAGCACCTCCCGGTGGGTGCCGGCAAAGGTCTCCGCCGCCGGGTCGGTGGCGGTCCACTCGGTGATGATGCCGTGGTAGACGGCACCGCTCTGGGTGTAGTCCGGCACCTCGGTGGCGGTGGACGCCGCCTCGGTGTGCACCGTGTAGAACGTGCCGTTGCGCCGGAAGTCAGGATGGAAGGCGACATACCCGAAGCCCTGGCCGAGCCCGCGACCGGAGAAGAACTTCGGCGCGAAGGTACCGGCGACGTCCAGGTAGACGTGTGGCACGCCGTCCCGGACGAAGTAGAGGCTGCCGTTCAGGTCCGGTACGGCCCGCCGACCGGAACCGTCCGGCACCTCCATGATCGTGTTGATCCGGGCCTGCCGCATGAGGCGCGCGTCAATCGGCGCCGGATTCGGCTCGGATTTCGGGAACGCGGCGTACTCGGTGAGAACGAGCCCGAGTCGGGACTGGATCTGCTGATCCGGCACGGGGTCGTAGATGGCGTCGGCGGCCTGGGCCGGGGTCGCCGCGACCAGGGTGGACAGGACGAGGGCGGCGGCCATGAACAGGGCCGTCGTCCCCGACCTCCAGACACGACGGGATGGGATACGCACGCGGGATCACTCCGTTTCGACAGCGGGATTCGGTGGTGGGTGGGTCAGCGTCGTCCGGTCACGTAGCGGTACTGCCTCTCGACGTCGCGCGCGGAGACGACGGCGTCGAGGAACATCAGTGAGTCCAGCCGGCAGTCGCAGGGGTTCTGCTCCCGGGTACCCTGCGGGAAACTGCCACCGATCTTGATGCCCCGTGGGTCCGTTGCCGTCGTACGGTGCTCCCCGGGGCCGGCGACCAACCACGGGTCGTCGGCCCGGGTGTAGAAGCCGTCGATCGGATTCCCGTTGCGGTAGAGCGCCAGGGTGCCGTCGGTGAAGTCGAAGGTGGCGGCGAGGAAGACCCACTCGCCGATCGGCAGCAACGTACGCCAGTCCGCGCTCGCCGCGTACGTCTGCGAGTTGCCGCCGTCCAGCCGGCGGCCGAGGGCGACCAGTCGCAGTTCGCCGTTCACGTCGATGAGTTCGAGCAGTGCCCGGACGGCGTGCCCGTCGGAGTCGCCGGTCAGTACGCCGGCCAGTCCGATGGCGTTGAACCGGTCCTCGGGGTTGGCGGTGTTGGAGTTCGGTTGCGGGTTCTCCCCGGTCATCTTGACCCAGCCCATGACCGTCATTCCCTCGGCCGCGTTGAAGGCACGCAGGCTCGACACCCCGGTTGGCGAGTAGACGCCGGCCTTCCAGTCGTCGTTGCCGGCCTCGGTCGGGTTGACCTGCCGGGTCTGCAACGCCCGCCCGCTGCCGGGATAGGCGCGGTCCCGCACCCGCATCGCGGCGCCGCCCGCGACCAGGTCGATCGTGGTGCCGGACCGGCCCTGGTCCCGCTCCCGGGCAGGGGTGCCTCGGACGGGGTGGTCGAAGTCGTAGAAGGCGACCAGGTCGGGTCGTAGGGAGGGGTGCACATCGTGGTGCTGTCTGCCATGACCCTGTGCCGGCGGCGCGACGACGCCGGTGGCCAGCGCCACCACCAGTAGGACAGTGGTGGCGATGACAGCGCGTCCAGGTATCGACATCGCGTACCTCCCTTCCGTGTGCCGCGGCACCGGGAAGGCCGACCACAGCGCTCGCCGGAGCCGCGTCGAGTTGTGGAGTCAGACGCGGACCCGGGTAGATTGTGATCGCTGACCCGCATGGATGTCTATCTATGCAGGTAGAGGGTGCTCGGAACGCTCCGAAGAGGACCACCTGGTCCACCACGGCTCGTACGGGACACCAACGTGCCACTGGAACGATCAGTATGTGGCGAATCGTCCAACTCGCCACACTGTCGAATTTCGGGTGGTCGAGGCCAGGAAGGACCCTGAGCAGGCGATACAGGACAACTTCCACGTGGCACGCACGCCAACCGTCCCCGCAGGCGGCTAACACCCCGGAGATCGGGTGCTGGTCACGCAGGGCCGTTCACAAAAGCGTCACCCGTACGAGTGGTCGAAGTTACGCTCCGAAGTATGGCCCGAGGGTTGCTGATACTCAGCGTAGCCGGCGCCGTGTTGGTGCTACCGCCGGTGATGACAGTCGGTACGCCCGCAGTGGCGACGGCGGGGCAGGTCGCGACAACGAGTCAGACCACACCCGCGAGACAGCCGAACACGGTGCGAGCGGGCACGTCGAACCGCCGGTGCCCCACGCCGACCCCGCCGGTAGCCCGACCGACCCGACCCGCGCCACCGCCCCTCGATCCGACGCACGCGGCGGTCGGCGGGGCAGGGTTGGCCACCCCCGGGCTGGTGGCTCCGCCCGGCTCGGCGACGCCGCCGGCGGTGACCGCGACCTCATGGCTGGTGGCGGACCTGACCAGCGGCGCCGTGCTCGGCGGCTGTGGCCCGCACGAGTACGGGGTACCGGCCAGCGTGCAGAAGCTGCTACTGGCAGCGGCGGTGATGCCGCACGTGGATCCGACCAGCATGGTCGAGGTGACCGAATCGGACCTCGACTTCGAGCCGGGCAGTTCGGCCGTCGGGCTGGTCCAGGGCGGCCGGTACTCGATCGAGACACTGTGGCTGGGACTGCTGCTCAACTCGGGCAACGACGCGGCGAACGTACTGGCTCGGCTGGGCGGTGGATCGGCCGGGAAGGCCGGCGGTGTCGCCGCGATGAACAGTGAGGCCCGCCAACTCGGGGCGTACCAGACGCACGCCGCCACCCCATCCGGCCTGGACGGTCCTGGTCAGTACACCAGCGCGTACGACGTTGCCCTGATCGCCCGTGCCTGCTTCGCCAGAGCAGACTTCCGGCGGTACGCCGCGACAAAACTGGCACAGGTCCCCGCGCAGGCGGCGAACAAGACGAAGGCCTTCCCGATCTGGAACGACAACCAACTGCTGCACCGCTATCCCGGTGGGTTGGGTGGCAAGACCGGCTACACGGACCTGGCCCGGCACAGCTTCGTCGGCGCCGCCGAACGGAACGGACGTACGCTGCTGGTCACCCTGCTCGGCGGGGAGAATCAGCCGCTCGCCGGCTGGCAACAGGGTGCCGCGTTACTCGACTGGGGCTTCGGGCTGCCCGCGAACGCGAAGGTCGGACAGCTCGTCTCCCGGGGCCAGCTCGGTCCTGGTGGGCAGGTTCCGACCCAGGCCGCCGGAGCTGGTGGTTCCGGCGGGTCCGGTGAGACCCAGGCGGACGACGGGACACCCTCGCGTCCAGGGTGGCTGCTGATGGCAGGTGCCCCCGTCGTGCTGCTCGCCATCCTGCTGATCCTGCTCCTGGTCCGGCGGCGCGCCCAGCGCAATACCTGAGCCGCCCTCGTCCGCCGGGTTCGACGCGGGGGTCCGGCCCACACCAGAGTGACGGTCCAGCTCGCACCGTCGGCGGTGCCCCGTTGCTTACTGGAGCCCGGTGCGTACGGAGGTGATGCGCTGCGTGTTGAAGCCGAGCCAGTGCATCCGACCCAGGTAGCGCGCATGCTCGATCTTGAGGCAGCGGTCCATCACCACCGTCACGCCGCCGTCCTCCGCGATCTGTCCGCCCTCGGCGTTGATCACACCGAACTGGCACCAGAGGGTACCGGCGCCGATGGCGACAGCTTCCCGGGCGATCGCCGGCAGCGCGTTCGGCGCACGGAAGACGTTCACGATGTCCATCGGCACGGGTACGTCGAGCAGGCTCGGGTAGCTGGTCTCGCCGAGGATCGTCGTCTCTCGGGGATTCACGGGAATCACCCGGTAGCCGTGCCGTTTGAGGTAGTAGCCGACAAAATAGCTGGCGCGTATTTCGTTGTTCGACAGTCCCACGATCGCAGTGGTCCGCCCGCCGTGGAGAACCCGCTGAATCGTCGACGGATCCTGGTAACGGTCAAGATCGGTTGCGGTCATGCCGTCGCCGCCTCCTTCCCCACCGTCGCGGCGACCGCCGCGAAACCCTGCTCCAGGTCCCACATCAGGTCCTCGACCGACTCGGTGCCGACCGACAGGCGCACGGTCCCCGGCGCGACGCCGGCCGCCCGCAGTTCGTCATCGTTCAACTGGCGGTGGGTCGTGCTGGCAGGGTGGATGATCAGACTCTTCGCGTCGCCGACATTGGCCAGGTGAGACCAGAGCGTCACGCCTCGGATCAGATCCTGTCCGCCGGCCCGGCCGCCGGCGCAGTCGAACGAGAACACCGCACCCGCGCCATGCGGCAGATACTTCTCCGCGAGTGACCGGTACCTAGCCACGCGTTGACGACCGTCGGGGGCGTCGCGGGGAACCCTCACGGTGTCGCGCGTGCCGATCCGCCGGGTACGGCCGGACCACGCAGGTGGTGGCCTGTTCCTCGGACCGCGCGTCTAGGAGGATGCTTCGGCTCTGTCACCTCGCCACACTCTCGTGACCGGCCCTACCCGCCCGTGGCGAGGTGGATTACGGCGACGGTGACGAGGCCGCCGCCGAACAGTGTGATGCCGCTGGCCGCGAGGGCGGGAGCCACGCGGGTGGCCAGCCGGAGGACGGCGCGGGACTGCGCTCCGCGTACGACCAGGGAACTGCCCGCAACCGCGAGGGCACCGACGCCGAACAGGACGACAGCCATTCCGATGCCGAAGGTCAGGACGAGCAGCAGGGCGAACCCGGCCCGGCCGAGGAACAGCCCGGTCGCCAGCACGAGGAAGGCGGCTGGCGACGGAGTGAGGCCGCCGGAGATGCCGAGCAGGAGCAGGCCGGGGCGCTTGCCGTGCTCGTGGTGATGGTCATGTCCATGGGCGTGGCCGTGTCCGTGGTCATGACCGTGGTCGTGGTCGTGGCCATGGCTGTGCCCGTGGCCGGCGCCTCGCAGGTGCCGACGCACCATCCACCCACCGGTGACCAGCACGATCAACCCGGCAATGAGCTGCAGCCAGCTCGTGAGCTCCTGCATCCGGATCACGTCGGACAGGGACAGGAACGTCCACGCCACGCCGATCACCAACACGGAGAGGGTGTGCATGACGGCTACCGAGCCACCCAACCAGGCAGCGTCGCGGAGCCGGCCACGCGAGCCGACAAGGTAGGCGGCGGCCAGGCTCTTGCCGTGCCCCGGTGCCACCGCGTGTCCTGCGCCGGCAAGGAACGCGAGCGCGAACGCCAGCGGCGGCACACCCGGTGCGTGAATGATGTCCTGCAACCGGTCCGCGATGGATCCGGCGTACCCGATGATCCCGGTCATGCGGCGGCCCTCCGTCGGCGCATCCGTCGGGACACCACCAACGTCGCGACCGCCGCGCCGACCACAATCAGCGCACCGCCCGCGACGGCGACGATCTGGACGGCGGCGCTGTGGCCAAGGCGGGTGCTGCCCGCAGGCGCCGCGCCGCTGAGGACCCAGTCGTGGGAGTCCGTGCCCGTGTCGTACACCGCGCGTTGGCCGCCGGGGCCGGTGGCCAACGCCCGGTACGCGGGGTTGAGGTCGGTCAGCATGCGTACGGCAACCGTGACCGTGCCGACCGGCTCCGGGCACGTGTAGTCGACGGTCGCGCCGGTCCTGGCCAGGGCTCTCGGCGGCTCGACGACGCCGACGCACGGCCGTCCCTGGTCGGCGACCGTTATCTGCTTGAGCAGGTAGGCCACGAGCTGTTCGGAGGACCCGACCACCGTCGGGTCCGTGCTCTGGTAGTCCACCGCGCCGTCGAGCATGACGCGATCGGGCGGCAGCAGGCCGAGCGAGACCCCGAGCAGGGTCAGGTCGTCCGGGCCCCCGACGCGCCACCGCACGTGAACGATCTCGGGTCGGTGCTCGTCGAGGGCGATGGTCACGGTCTGCGGGTCGCCGAACGGATGCGCCGCCGCAGGGGTGGGCACAGCCGTGACGGACGCGGTGACAGCGAACGCCGCCAGCGCGAGGATTCGCGCCGCGCCGTGACGGCGACGACGTTCGGGTGAGAACAAGGAGGTGCTCCGGATCTTATAGCAGCGTGGATCCCCTCCACTGTGCCGGCCGCGAGGAAACGTACAGGTCCGGCTGGGCGATCAGTGGTGAACGGTGACGTGAACAGTAAGTTGATCAACAACGTGCCGGGTGCGGGCGCCACTACCCCTAAAGCTTCCTAGGACAATAGGTAGCACGTCGTTCGAGCGTCGCGCGGTGATCGTCGACGAGCACCAGGTGGCCTCAGTCTGCGCGCGCCTGGCCACGGAGCTGATTCAGGATTCGGGCGAGGTGGTCGCGGTCTGGCTCGCTGAGGCCACCGAAGAAGCGCTCAGCCTCGGCGTCCCGCGCCCACCGGATGGCCACGGCAACCTTCGCGCCCTCTTCGGTGAGCGCCACCAGGGTGGCCCGGCGGTCGTGGGGGTCGGGACGACGTTCGACCAGGCCACGTTCCTGCAGGCTGTCGACCACTTCCGTGGTGGAGCGCGGCACGATCCGCAAGCGCTCGGCGAGTTCACTGAGCCGCATCACGCCGTGCCGGGTCAGCACGTGGACGGCCCGAGCCTGACCGGGAGTGACCTCCCACGGCTGCAGCGTCTCCCGGGACAGGTGGCGGAGCTGGCGGGCAACCCCCCAGAACGCCTCGGGCAGACTCTCGTCCTCTTCCCCACCCTGCTGTGCCGTCACGGGAATAGGTTACCACCAACTCTGGTTGTTACCTCAAGTTGAGGTAACCTCAGCATCAACTCATGATCACACAGTAAAGGTGGACATCTCCTTGGAAACGGACATCAAGCAACGAAGAGGCCGTTCCGGCGGCCCTCCATCAGTCGACCCCACAACCAGAGGCACGGAGAAGGCCCAGGCCCGCGAGATATCGCTGGGCAGGATCGGCCGGCTCTTCGTCCCACACCGGTGGCAACTGGCCACCGTCACCGCGATCATCGTGGCCGCCTCGATGATCGCGATGGCCACACCTTTCCTCCTGCGCACCGTCATCGACAAGGCACTACCCGAACGCAACCTGACCCTGCTGGTCTGGCTGGTTCTCGGCATGGTGGCCGTCGCCGCGGTCACCTCCGCTCTCGGTGTGATCCAGACCTGGATCTCCACCACCGTCGGACAACAGGTCATGCACCGCCTGCGTACCGACGTCTTCACCCACCTGCACCGCCAGTCGATTGCGTTCTTCACCCGGACCCGCAGCGGCGAGGTGCAGTCCCGCATCACCAATGACATCGGCGGCATGGAGTCGGTGGTGACCTCGACCGCGACCTCCATCGCGTCCAACCTGACCACCACCATCGCCACCGCGGTCGCCATGGCCGCCCTGTCCTGGCAACTGTCCCTGGTCTCCCTCGTGGTGTTCCCCCCGTCGATCTACCTGACCCGCAAGGTCGCCCGGATGCGCCGGGCCATCACCGCACAACGCCAGCGCGAGCTCGCGGACCTCAACGTCACCATCGAGGAGGGCCTGTCGATCAGCGGTGTCCAGCTCAGCAAGACGATGGGTACCGGCGCCTCGCTGATCGACCGCTTCACCGCCTCCTCCGCCCGCCTCATCGACCTGGAACTCCGCGCCGATCTCGCCGGCCGGTGGCGAATGACCTCCATGAACATCATCTTCGCCGCGATCCCCGCGATCATCTATCTGAGCGCCGGACTGCCGATGACCGCCGACTCGCTGAGCATAGGAACGCTGGTCGCGTTCACCGCCCTACAGTCCGGACTGTTTCGGCCGTTGATGGGCCTTCTCGGTGTCGGAGTGACGCTGACCAGCTCCCTGGCACTGTTCGCACGGATCTTCGAATACCTGGACCTGCCGATCGAGGTCGCCGACCCGGACCGGCCAGTGGAAGTCGACCCTTCCCGGATCCGGGGAGAACTGCGCTTCGAGGACGTCAGCTTCAGCTACCCGGGCAGCGACACCGCCGCGATCGCCGGCGTCAACCTCGACGTACCCGCAGGCACCACGCTGGCGCTGGTCGGCGAGACCGGCTCTGGCAAGAGCACGACGGCCGCGCTGATCACCCGGCTCTACGACCCCGCCGCCGGCCGGGTCACCATCGACGGGATCGACATCCGGGACCTCAGGCTCACCGACCTCGCCTCGATCGTGGGAGTGGTCAGCCAGGAGACCTACCTGCTACACACGACGGTGCGGGAGAATCTGCGGTACGCCAAACCGGACGCCACCGACGCGGAGATCGAGGACGCCGCCCGGGCAGCCCAGGTCCACGACCTCATCAGCGGCCTTCCCGAGGGCTACGACACCATGGTCGGCTCCCGTGGACACCGCTTCTCCGGTGGCGAGCAGCAACGCATCGCGATCGCCCGTACCCTGCTCCGCAATCCCCGCGTCCTGGTCCTGGACGAGGCCACCAGCGCACTGGACACCGAGACCGAACGCGCGGTCCAGCAGGCGTTCGACAGGCTCGCCCAGGGCCGTACCACGATCACCATCGCCCATCGGCTCTCCACCGTGCGGGACGCCGACCAGATCGCCGTCATCGATCACGGCCGGGTCATCGAATCCGGCACCCACGCCAGCCTGCTCCAGGACAACGGCCGATACGCCGCCCTGGCCGTCTGAAGCGGGACACACCGATCGGCGCACCTGGTCGGGCCGGTACGACTGCACGGTGTCAGAGCCAAACCCGTACCCCCTATGGTCGACCTCTCCGGCGGCCCCGAATGGAGACGGGCCGCCGGCACAGGGCACGTCATGCGCTCGCCCGTACCCCGTTGATCCCCGCTGTCAGGCGGCAACCATGTTGTCAGGTCTCGTGAGGATGACGAGTTGCCGCGTCGCTCGGGTCATCGCGACATAGCGGTCCACCGCTCCCCTGATGCCCTTGCCGAATGCCTCCGGGTCGATGACGACGACCAGGTCGAACTCGAGCCCCTTCGAGAGTTCCGGGGTCAACGACCGGACGCGGGACGTCGCCTGGAATGTGGGATCGCCGATGACGCACGCGATGCCGTCGGCGTGCGTGGCGAGCCAGGTGTCGAGGATCCCACTCAAATCCGAAACAGACCCGTGTACGACGGGGACGTCGCTGCTACGGATGGAGGTCGGCACGTTGGCGTCCGGGAGCACCGCCCGGATGACCGGCTCGGCTTCCGCCATGACCTCTTTCGGCGTCCGGTAGTTGATGCTCAGGGAGGCCAGGTCGATCCGGTCGAGCCCGACCCGTTCGAGCCGTTCCTGCCACGACTCCGCGAACCCGTGCCTGGCCTGGGCGCGGTCCCCGACGATGGTGAAGCTCCGGGACGGGCAACGGAGCAGCAACATCTGCCACTCCGCGTCGGTCAGTTCCTGAGCCTCGTCCACGACGATGTGCGCGAACGGGCCGGCAAGCAGATCCGGGTCGGTGCTGAGCAATGCGGGCTCGTCGACCAGGGCATCCCGCAGGTCCTGTCCGTGCAGCATGATCATGGCGCCTTCGTTGTCGTACTCGGCCTCCAGCAGATCCTCGACGACCCTGTCCATCTGCTCGCGTTTGGCAGCGACAAAGGCGTTGTGCCGACGCTGACGTCGTGACGCCTCCGGGTCGCCGAGCCGCCGGCGTGCCGCGTCCAGCAGCGGCAGGTCGGAGACCGTCCACGCCTGGGCATCCGCGCGCCGCAGCTTCCGGATGTCGTCGAGACTGAGCCAGGGGGCACACTTGCGGAGGTACGCGGGTACCGACCACAGGTCCCCGACGAGGTCAGCCGCTTCCAGCAGCGGCCACGCGCGGTTGAACGTGGCGAGTAGTTCCCGATTTCGCCGCAGCGACCGGAGGAGCAGGTCTTCCGGCTCGTCGCCGTCGTACCTGTCGATCAGGATCTCCAGCAGCTTCTCCCAGATCTGTTCACGCGCTTCGTTGTGCGGGGTGCCGGGATCCGGGGTTTCGAACGCCTCGGCCCAGTCGTCGGCGCTCAGCCGGGTCTCGGACCACTCGGTGGTGACCGTTATCGGCTTGCTCGGCGGCTCCTCGTAGAACCTGACGGCCGCCTCGATCGCGTGCACCAGGTTCGCGGACGACTTCAGGCCGGCGACCTCCGGGTCGGTTTCGATTTTTGCTGTGGCCCCCTCGGCGACGAGGTCCCGCAGAGTGCAGGTCTGCACGTCCTCCTCTCCGAGACTCGGCAGGACGTCGGCGACGTAGGCCAGGTAGGGCTGGTGCGGACCGACGAACAGCACACCACCTCGGCGAGGACCGAGGCGGGGATCGGAGTAGAGGAGGTAGGCGGTGCGGTGCAGCGCGACGACGGTCTTCCCCGTACCGGGACCACCGTCGACGACGAGAGCACCGTGGGATCCCGCGCGGATGATGGCGTCCTGGTCGGCCTGGATGGTGCCGAGCACGTCCCGCATCTGGGAGGACCTGTTGCCACCCAGACTGGCGATGAAGGCGGACTGGTCGTCGAGCGCGGCGTGCCCTTCGAGCCCGTCCGGGGTGAACACCTCGTCCCAGTAGTCGGTGATCCGGCCGCGAGTCCAGCGATACCGGCGGCGGCTCGTCACACCCATCGGGTTGGCATGGGTCGCGCCGAAGAACGGCGCGGCGGCCGGGGATCGCCAGTCGAGAAGCAGCCGTCGACCCCCGCTGTCCGTGAGCGCTAGTCGTCCGATGTAGACCGGCTCGGAATCGTCCACACCGATCATGTGCCCGAGGCACAGGTCTGAGCCGTATCGGCGCAGCGTGCGCAGGCGGGCGGTCAGCCGGTAGATCTCCTGGTCCCGGTCCATCGCCGCCTGGCCGACGCCGCCGGGTGCCTTGCGCTCGGCATCGAGGCGGTCGGACAGGTCGGCGATCGACTGTTCGAGGCTCGCCGCGATGGCAGCGAAATGCCGCTCGTCGCCGGCGATCAGGGTCGGGTCGGCTTTGGCACAGAGGCGGTCCGGAAGGTCGAACACACTGGTAGTCATGGGGCTCAATTCACCAGTTCCGATCTGAGGCTAGTCCCCACAGCGATTCGACGCCCTCACGCGAGTCATACGCCGACAACAACACTCGCATTTCGCGACTCCCCCATTCCGCAGGTTCTGACTTCAGCCAGCGATTCTGCGCCACCACCCGGGTCTTGCCACAAGCCCCCCAGTGTGCTATATGTTGGAGGTGGAAAGGGGTGGTTATTTTCCCTTCCCTCCTTTTAATTGTTCGCCTTGAATGGGCAGACTCCTCGTGACGCGGCGCGACTCCGCGTACGCCGTCGACGCAGGAGGACCGCCATCGGCACGGGGACGCAGCGCACATGCCAAGGCGTTCTCCGCCTCTTCGGCAAAGCCAGCTCGAACTGGCGCCGCGTCACCCCGTCGATCGAGTCCGTGAAGAAGGCGATCGTCGGGACGCCCGAGCTCGGAATGATCGCCGCCGAACCGGTGATACGAAGAGACGAGCAGCGTCCGATGGTGTTCGTGTGACCGACGACGCGGCCCGATGACCACGATCGGGAGCCGGCGAACACCGCAGAGCGCCGATTCGGGTACTCGCCCCGAAAGTCAGCAGCATCCCCGCGTTGACCGCCGACCCCCCGATCGCCGACGCGGCCGTGAAGCCGTCAGGACAACACGGCCGGGACTCCGGGGGTGAGCCAGGTCAGCCTGTCCCGAGGAAACGCCGCGCTGATCTCCTCCCGGCCCTCGTGGAAATGTGACCAGCCCTCGTAGTGCACGGGAACGATCCGGCGTGGCCTGATCCGCTCGCACAGCCGCGCCGCATCCCGGCCCGTCATGGTGAACCGGGTCAGTCCGGTAAGGCCGAACTGCACCTTGCCCAGGTGCAGGATCGCGGTGCCGATGGAAAACCGCTCGGCGACCTCCAGCACCCCTGGATAGAGGACGGTGTCTCCGGAGATCCACACCACCTCCGTTTCGCCTGCCAATCGCAACGCGAAACCGGTTGTCGGTCCGACCAGCGGAACGGCCCATGCCGGACCGTGCCGCGACGGCGTGGCGGTGACCGCGAGGTTGCCGACGTTCGCGGTTTCGAACGGAGCGAGTCCGACGGCGGTGCCGCCCAGCCGCCGCGCGCCGGCCACGGTGGTGAGCACCTTGGGGACCGTGGGCAGCAGCGCCCGGCCGGCGTCGTCGAGGTTGTCGGCGTGCTGGTCGTGGGTGAGCAGCACAGCGTTCAGCGGTCCGAGTTCGGTCGGCGGGACCGCCGGGCCGGCGGTCTTTCGGGACGACGTGCCCCAGCCGAACGAGTACCGCCGACCGGGGCTGTCGAAGGTCGGGTCGACCAGCAGTCGCACCCCGCCCAGTTCGAGCAGGGTGGTCGGCCCGCCGATGTGTGTGATCCGGACCTCGGTCATCCGATGGTCGGCACGGGGCCGGTCCGGGCGTGGCGCAGTGCCCAGTCGAGGACCTCGTCCGCGATAGCTTCCCAACCGCTCTGCGCCGGTAGCAGATGGGCGTACCCGGGGTATTCGCGGATTTCGGTGACGGTGTTGGACTTGTAGTGCTTGTGGTTGGACTGCTGGATGGCCGGCGGCATGATGTGGTCCTCGCTGCCGGAGACGAACAGCAACGGGGCCCGGTCGTCGTTGTGGTAATCGACCCAGGTGTCCTGGTGGCCGGGTTGGAAGTTGGCCAGCACGCTGCCCCACAGGATGCCGCCGTTCGCGGGGATGTGGTAGCGCTCGTACAACGCCTTGGACTGTTCCGCAGTGAAGGTGTTGGTGAAGGCGTACGTCCACTCCTCCAACGTGAGGCCGACGGCCTTGTGCCGGTTCGCCGGCGACTTCAGCACCGGGAACGTCGACTTCACCTGCGACAGCGGCACCACCCGTACACCCTCGGTGGGTGCGGAGTTGAGCGCGACACCAGCGGCGCCGTAGCCGTGGTCGAGCAGGATCTGCGTGAACGCGCCGCCGGCCGAGTGGCCCATGATGATCGGTTGCTGGTCCAGACCCTGGATGACTTTTTCGATCTTGTCGATGATAGCTGGAACGGTGACGGCGGTGATGACGTCCGGATTGGCGTTGAGGGCCTCGACCTCGACCTCGAACCCGGGGTATCCAGGCGCGATGACCCTGAACCCCTTCTGCTCGTAGTGCGTGATCCAGTGTTCCCAGCTGCGGGGCGTCACCCAGAAACCGTGCACCAGCACGATGGTGTCGGGAGTCATGACCTGAACCGTAGGCGCGGCGCCCGGTGTGGCGCCTTCACCGATCGTGCATTTTGCTGTGCACATAGTGCACTGTTGTCGGGCGGATTGCACGGTTGACCTGGAGTACGCGCGACCCAGCAGGACGCGGATCGTGCCTACCCGCTCCGACCGGGTACGGCTACCCTTCGCGTACGACGGAGAGGAGGGCGCGGCCGTGTCTGGCTTCGAATCAGAGGTTGTCTTCGTCACCGACGCGTCGTCGGACCTCGGTGAGCTCTTCGTTGGCCGGTTCCTCGCCGAAGGTGCGGATCGGGTCTACACCGGCGGACGCGCCCCGCGAGTGGCCGAGCGATCGGGTGGTCGCGGTCGAACTCGACGTACGCGACACCGGTACCATCGCGCGGGCCACGGCCGAAGCCTCCGATGCCACGATTCTGCTGCACAACGACGGCATGCCGGAATGGCCTCCGGTAACCCTCGGTGGGGGTGACCTCAGTGCCGTCGCGGCGCACCTCGACACCAATGTGGTCGGCGTGATCCGGTTGGCCAGTGCATTCGCGCCGGTGCTGGCCGATGCGCCGCGAGGCGTGATCCTCATGGTGTATTCGGTGCAGGCGTGGATCAATCTCAGCGGTGCGTACGCGGTCTCACAGGCCGCTCTCTCGCCCTGACCGGCGATCGGAGGACCTCAAGATGCGCTATTTCAACCTGACCGACGGCGATCCGTCGTCCCGGGTGGAAGTCCTCGACGAGGCGGCCCGCAACTGCTCGGTGCCGTTCCGCGCGCGACCGGCCGACCGTGGCCGCGCGGTCAGATTCCAGCACCTGGACCGCTACTTCGCGGGCATCAACGTCACCCAGACTGCCCTCGACAACTTCCACGGACTCCGGTCCGCGAACCTCGCGCGAAGAGATCCGGTGCCACGACTGATTCTGACCGTCTCGTCCGGACCGTACATGATCGAGCAGAATGGGCGGTTGGACCGCCAACGGTCAGGGTCCATGGTGCCGTACTGGAGTCGGGACGCTCTCCGACTCCAGGCAGACGAGCCGACCCGGGCCTGGTCCGTCACCGTAACCATCGAGGAACTGGGCCTGCCCTACCTGTTTCTCCGCGACGTCATGGTCCGCAATATCGGTCACAGCCCACTCGGGCCGCTGGTCAACAAGTACCTGACCGAACTGGCCGGGCTCCCCGAACTGTCCCGGGCGCACGCGGCGTCACTCGCACATCCCACGATCGACCTGCTCCGCGCGCTGCTGGCAAGCGCGGGTGGCGACGAGTCTCTCAGCCGACAACCGCTCAGCCGGACGTTGGGCATGCGGATCATGCTGTACCTGCGCTCCCATGCGGGAGACCCGGAGCTGAGCGCCGACAAGCTCGCCGCTCATTTTGGCATCTCGAAACGCTACCTGTACGCGGTGCTCGCGGGGATGAACGTGACACTCGGCGAGTGGATCCGGACAGAACGGCTCAGCCGGGCAGCCCGCGCGCTGGCCAACCCCGCCAACGCGTTGGTGTCGGTCTCGGCCATCGCCCGGAGGTCCGGATATCCCGACCACTCGTCGTTTTCTCGCGCATTCAAACAGCAGTACGGATGCACCCCGTCAGAGTGGCGGCTCCTCCCGGACACCGACCGATCGTTTCGGCAGACGCCGCTCACGCTGCTGGACATCGCGGAAGCCGACTCGGAAACCCGCGACTGACCTCGTACGGGCACCCGGCTGCCGATGCCGCTGGCCGCCGTACGTCCGGACCGGTAACCGGCAGTCGAGCTTTCTGTACCGAACGGAGGTCGAGGTAACCGCGGGCTGGTTACTCACGGAGACCGGGATCGTCTGAATCATCCGGTACGAGTACTCTCCGTTGTCCGTACGGAATCGCCGGCCGCCCTCCACGGCAACGACCTCACGGACCTGGGCCGTTCAACTCCTCCGTTTGTTGTCGGCCGTCGGTGAATGGTCGTCGGCGACCCCGTATTGCTGGTCGGTTTCGTTCATGGTGTGCCCCGGCCAGGGCCCGATCAGGCCCTGGCCGGGGCAGTTGGTCAGCCGATCCGGCCGGCAGGCCGCCGGCGTCGGGTCAGCAGCACCATGGAGGCGCCGATGAGGACCAGCATTGCGCCGGCGGTCAGCGGCGCGGTGACGGTGTCACCGGTCACTGGCAGGATCCGCGCGGTGTAGCGGAAGGTGACCCCGTTGGAGCTTCCGCCGTCGGTGGTCACGAGGACCGTGGTGTTTCCGGCTGGGCAGGCCGGCGTACGGAAACTCAACGAACGCCCGTCCGCCGCCACGGTGACCTCGCTCGCCGGGATGGTCTGGCCGCAGATCGTGACCACGGTCTGGCCCGGGACAAACCCGGAACCATCCACCGTCACCGTGGTACCGCCACCGGTCGGTCCCCCGCCCGGAGTCAGCGTGTCGATGACCGGCGGGGCGAGTTGGTAGATGAATCCGTCGGGCGCCGTGGCATCGTCGCCGGGCAACTGCACGGTCACGTCCACCGGACCGGGCAGGCCGGGCGGAGTGACCACAGTCAGAGACGTGCCACTCGGATCAACCACCACATTGGTCCCCGGCGTGTCGCCAAAGGTCACCCCGGTCGCCCCGGTGAACCCGGTCCCGGTGATCGTCACCGTCGTACCACCCGTGTTCGGACCCGTGCCCGGCACAATCGAGGCGATCGTCGGCGCGACGTAGGTGAACGCTGGCGCGGTAGCGGTGCCCGCCGGGAAGACCAGCTCGACCACGGCCGCTCCGGCCGCGTTCGGCGGCGTCACCACGGTAATCGTGGTGCCCGCCGGATCGATGGTGAACCCGGTCCCGGGCACGCCGTCAAAGGTCACCCCGGTCGCCCCGGTGAAGCCGGTCCCGGTGATCGTCACCGTGGTGCCGCCGTAGGTCGGCCCGGTCGTCGGCGTCAGTCCGGTCACGTCGGCGTCACTGCCGTCGGCAAGGTAGGTGTAGTCCAGCGGGCCGGAAGAACCGCCTGTCGTGGTCACCACCACCACTGCCGGACCGATCGCGCCAGGCGGGGTCACCGCCGTCAACGAGGTACCCCCGGGAGCCACCGCGACACCCGTCGCCGGCACACCATCGAACGTGACCGTGGTACCACCCGGAACAAACCCGGCACCCGTGATCGTCACCGTCTGACCACCCGACTGCGGCCCCGAATTCGGTGCGATCGACGCGGCGACCGGCGCCGCGGCCACATACGTGAATCCGTCGGGTGCCGTGGCATCGTCGCCGGGCAACTGCACGGTCACGTCCACCGGACCGGGCAGGCCGGGCGGAGTGACCACAGTCAGAGACGTGCCACTCGGATCAACCACCAGATCCGTCCCCGGCGTGTCGCCAAAGGTCACCCCGGTCGCCCCGGTGAACCCGGTCCCGGTGATCGTCACCGTCGTACCACCCGTGTTCGGACCCGTGTCCGGCACAATCGACGTAATTGTCGGCGCGACGTAGGTGAACGGTGGCGCGGTAGCGGTGCCCGCCGGGAAGACCAGCTCGACCACGGCCGCTCCGGCCGCGTTCGGCGGCGTCACCACGGTGATCGTGGTGCCCGCCGGATCGATGGTGAACCCGGTCCCGGGCACGCCGTCAAAGGTCACCCCGGTCGCCCCGGTGAAGCCAGTTCCGGTGATCGTCACCGTCGTACCACCGGCGGTCGGGCCGGAGGTGGGCGTGAGACCGGTGACCACCGCCGCACTGCCATCAGCCAAATACGTGTAGTCCAGCGGGCCGGAAGAACCGCCTGTCGTGGTCACCACCACCACTGCCGGACCGATCGCGCCAGGCGGGGTCACCGCCGTCAACGAGGTACCCCCGGGAGCCACCGCGACACCCGTCGCCGGCACACCATCGAACGTGACCGTGGTACCACCCGGAACAAACCCGGCACCCGTGATCGTCACCGTCTGACCACCCGACTGCGGCCCCGAATTCGGTGCGATCGACGCGGCGACCGGCGCCGCGTCGACATACGTGAATCCGTTTGGCGCCGTCGCGTCAGCGCCCGGAATCAGCACGGTGACGTCCACCGGACCAACCGGCCCGGGTGGCGTCACCACGGTCAGAGACGTGCCGCTCGGGTCGACCACCAGATCCGTCCCCGGCGTGTCGCCAAAGGTCACCCCGGTCGCCCCGGTGAACCCGGTCCCGGTGATCGTCACCGTCGTACCACCCGTGTTCGGACCCGTGTCCGGCACAATCGACGTAATTGTCGGCGCGACGTAGGTGAACGGTGGCGCGGTAGCGGTGCCCGCCGGGAAGACCAGCTCGACCACGGCCGGTCCGGCCGGGTTCGGCGGCGTCACCACGGTGATCGTGGTGCCCGCCGGATCGATGGTGAACCCGGTGCTGGGCAGTCCGTTGAAATCTACGCCGAGCGCCCCGGTGAAGCCGGTCCCGGTGATCGTCACCGTCGTACCGCCGACGGTCGGGCCGGAGGTGGGCGTGAGACCGGTGACCACTGCCGCACTGCCGTCAGCCAGATAGGTGTAACCGAGCGGCGGCGCCGAGCCGTTCACCGTACTGACCACGACCGACGCCGGGCCGATCGCGCCAGGCGGGGTCACCGCCGTCAACGAGGTACCCCCGGGAGCCACCGCGACACCCGTCGCCGGCACACCATCGAACGTGACCGTGGTACCACCCGGAACGAACCCGGTTCCGGTGATCGTCACCGTCTGACCACCCGACTGCGGCCCCTCGTCCGGCGTGATCGACGCGGTGGTCGGCGCTGCGGGCGGGCGTTCGCAACTGGCCTCGGCGACGATCACGGTTCCGACCGGAATGGTCACCGGTACGCCGAGGACGGTGCCGGTCAAGGTGAGTGTGGCCAGAATGGTGACCGCCGTGGCGCCGGCGGCGGTGGTCGTCTCGGTCCGTGTCAACGAGGCGTTCAGGCTCGCGCCCAGCAGCCCGGGCACCACTACCGCCGCACTGCCATCGACACTGGGGCCGTTGGCCACAAGGGTGACCGCCGAGCCGAACAGTTCCAGCCCGACAAGCGTGGTGTCCGCGCTGGTGGCGCCGACCTGCGGGCAGGTCGCGGTCGCGGTCACCTCGCCCGCGTCCAGCACGTCGATTCCGAGCACCGTCAGGTTGAGTCCGTTGACGCTGGAGAACGCCGACGACGAGCCGGCGGCCCGGGTGGCGGTGACCTCCTCAACGGTGCCGCTGGTGGTCACGCCGACCGCCCCAGGTATCGAGACGGCCAGCAGCGTCTCGGTGTCGGTGCCGCCGCCAGCCGGTGCGGTGGCCGTACCAATCGTGGCGTCGGCGCTGATGACAGCTATGCCAAGCACCTCCGCGTCCAGGTCGACGACGACACCGCGCGCGTTCGCGTCGCCGGGCGCCGCCCGGGCTGGCGTCCCCAGACCCAGGGTGGCCAAGCCGGCAACCAGCATCGCCACGGATGCGGTCGTGAATCTTCGCAGGACAGAACTCACCGAATTTTCCCCCGTTCGGCTCAACTGACGGGCGTGATCGGTGTGTCGGTACCCGTCAACGACTGAACGAGGGAAAAGGTGGCAAGTTATGGCGAACCCGTACATATCTGACTAATGAGCGGCGCTCTGATTCGGCTCGCACCCATCAGCTCGACAACGATCGATAGCTGGTGGCTCCGATGGCATCCATTCGATCCACCGGAGCCGCTCCCCGCCGTCTGCCCCGGAGCAAAGGGCCGCCACCGCGCGCACTGCCCCGTACGACCCGGCTGGCCGCCGGCTCCCTCAGCCTCACGTTGCCGAAGCGACCGAGGCGTACCGGCCCTGGTGGTAGATCAGCGGGGCGCCACCGCGAACGTGCCGGCACTGCAGCGGCTCGGCGAGCACAATCGTGTGATCACCGGCGGAGACCCGTTCGGTCGCCCGACACAACAGCCACGCGACCGGCGAGTCGAGCAGCGGCACACCCCGTACGGGCCCAGCCGCCAACCGGTATGGGCGGCGAACCGGTCGATGCCACTGGTCGCGAACGTACGGGCGACGTCGTGCTGTCCCTCGCCCACCAGGTGCACCCCGACATGAGGGGCGCGCTCCAGGGCTGGCCAGCTCGACGAGCCCCGGTCAAGGCAGAACGACACCAACGGCGGCCGCAGCGAGACCGACGTGAACGAGGTCGCGGTAAAGCCGACCGGAGGGGTGCCCGAGGCGGTCACCACCGTGACCGTGGCTGCCTGCTGGCGCAGCAGCGTCCGGAAGTCGTCCGCGTCGAGGGCGGCAACGGGTGGCGCGCCGTCGCCGAATGCCAGCTCGAACCGGTCGGCCAGCAACGCATGCTCGACCTGCACGGCGGTTCCCGCGACCGGCTTGTCGTCGCACCAATCTCTGAACGGGCATCGGTCTCGTCCGAGGTGGGGCCGGGACGGCACTGGTCGGCAGCCACGACGAAGTCGCCGAACGAATCGCCGAACACCGTGCGGCCGGCGTCGAGGAGTTCATCCTCTCCGGGTACCCGCACCTTAGGAGGCGTACCAGTTCGCCGAGAACGTTCGCCCCCTGCTCGGGTAATCCCCTCCCACAGTGTCACCGCGACCGCGCGGCCTCTCCACCAACCACTGGATCTCGGCACGTCGCAGGAGCCTGCCGGCCGCCAGCCTGGCCGCATCGCTCACGGCCGGTGTCACCGCCACCGCCCAGGCCCGGCCCGGCCATCAGCGCGCCACGGCCGCGCCCAGCCCGCCACCTGGGACCGCCACCTCAGGTCCACTCCGGAGAACGTCGAGGTCGTCGACCGCACCCAGGTCGTGACCGGCTACATCCCGCCGCTGTCTGGCGAGTCGTCGACAAGAGCGGATCTCCGGGCTTCCGCCCGGCCCTCGTCTCGGGCTGCGGCGAGCAACCGGGCGAGTCGCCGCCGACGTCGCCGGGTGGTGTTCCGGACGGTGAGAGCGAAGGCTACGACGAGCACTGCCAGAGCCAGTTGTGGCCAGGGCAGCACCCAGATCGTGTCGGTGGCCGTGGCCGGCTGGCTCTCGGCTCCGTTGGGGTCACCGACGAGGATGGACGGGGTGAGGTCGACGCTCGCCCTGAGCCGCCCCCACGCCCAGACCCCGTCGACGCGCAGGTCGACCTCGCGGCTACCGCCGGGAAGCATCTCGCCGACCTCCGTGACGGCATGTTCGGCAGTCAGGCCGAGCGGCCCGGTGACGGTCGCGCTACCGGTGCCGGTCACCGCGACGTTGCCGTCGTTCGTCGCGGCGTACCTGAGGTGGACGGTGCCGGACGAGAAGGGATTCCACGAGCGCTCGTACGTGGCGGTGAGGCCGTCGAGCGCCAGGGCCGCCGTGACCGTGCCGCTGGCCCGCATCATGACCCGGAACCCGACCCGGCTCTCGACGGCGACCGTGCCCCCGGCGCTCGTGACCGTCGCCGCGATGCCGGCCGGGTGGTCACCCGGCGTGGCGTCCCGGGGCACGGTGATGGTGAACGGCAGCACCTTCGTCTCCTTGGGCCCGACGGAGACCGTCCCCTGTACCTCGATCCAGGTGCCGCCGTCCACCGACTCACGGTTGGACGGGAGCATGTTGAACCGCCCCTTGTCCGTGAGGTAGCCGTCTGCCGCTTTCAGGGCGAAGACGACCGGACCGTCGCTGAAGTTCCGCACGACCAGGTGCTCGGTCACCGCCTGACCCGGGTCGAGCGTGCGCTCGATCCACCGGCGACCGTCGGGACCCTGCTGGTTGGCCGGCTGCACCGCCCAGGTCAGCGTCGGGCTGGTCGGTTGCGCCGCAGCGGCGGCGGGTGCGATCGGCACGGTGACGAGCACCGCGCCCAGCACGGCGAGCAGCCGCAGCGGCGCCTGCGGCAAGGTCTGGATCATCGCGGGATCCTTCGACGGAGGGAGGCGGTGTGGGGGGCCGCGTCACCGCGGCCCCCCACGCGGGCATCATTCGAACAGGGAGAGCGTCAACGTCGAGGTGTACGAGCCGGCGGCGACATCCGCCGGGGTACGCAGGTACAGGTCGGCGTTGACGGAGTACGCGTCACCGGTGACCGCCGCGGAGTCGAAGGTCGACACCAACAACTCCTGGTCGACCAGACCGACGTTGTTGCCGGGCTGGGTCGGCTCGTCGAGAACGGTCACCACCTCCTCGCCCTCGGCGACCAGACCGCTGTCGCCGCCGTCGAGCAGGCGCGGCGCCCAACCGAGGTGTCCGGCGCTGATCGGCGCCTGGCCGGGGCCGCCGACAAAATCGGTCGCGCTGCCGAGTACGGCCCACGCCGCACCGGCGGGCACCTCCTCCTGCGTACGGGTGTCGGTGACCGATACCGTCGGCAGGGTTCCGACGAACTGGCGGACCAGGAGGGTCGAACCGTCCTCGGATAGCGCGACGGCGTTGCCGGCGATCGACATGGCGAGCACGCCCGGTTCTTCGATCTCGGCGATGTCGACCGTCACCTCGACGTCGGTGCTGTCACCGGGCTCGGCCACGGCCGGCGACGACAGTGCCATCGTCCCAGCCAGCAGGGCGCCCGCCGCGCCCGCCGCGACCAGCCGCTTACCGTTCCATGTACTCATGCGATCTCCATCGTCACTTGTGGTCGCTGGACCTGGTGGGGGGGTCAGCCGGCGCAGTTGAGGCCGGGGTGTTCCGAGGTGAGGACAGTGGTCACTTGCCTGCCGGCGACGGTCCCGCTGGCGCGGACGGTCACCGAACCCGCCGCGATCGAGACCGTCCGTGTGCCGAACGACTGGTAGGCGTTGGCACCTGCTGCGACATTCGCGAAAGTACGTTCGCCGTACGCCGTCGCCAGGACGATGCCCACCGGCGCGTCATGGTCGTTGCGCGCCTGCACGGCGACGTACGCCCTGCCGTCGAGGCACCGGGCCCTCGTGGTGACCGTGACGGGCAGACGTGGTGGGACGCCCGGGTCGTCGGCGAAGACCCGCCAGTCGGTGATCGCGACCGCCGAGTAGGTGGTGCCGTTGCCGTTGGCCCGGATCGTGGCCCGAACCCGTGGCGTGGTGACGGGATCGAACGTGACGGTGTTGAACGCGGTGGTGCTCGTGCCGTAGTTGGTCGCCCCGGTCACGTCCCGCCAGGCCGAGTTGGCCTCGTCCCAGTACTGCAGCACCCAGCCGTCGGGTTCGGCGACGCCGTCGCCGGTGCCACGGTTGGCGTCCCGCCAGAACTTCAGCTCCGTGCCGGTGACGCGTACCGGGCGGGCCCAGTCGTACTGGACCCACTGGGTCGCCGGACGGGTGCCGGACCAGGTGCCCCAGATCTGCGCCTGGCTCGGGCTCGACGGGTCGGCGCCGTCGTTGAGGGCGGTGACGCTGTTCCAGCCCGCCGTGTAGGAGGCGGTCGGGGTCGCGATCGGACCGATATTGCCGCTGAGTGGGCCGGACAGGTCCGCCGGAATGGCCACCGTCCTGGCCGTCTCCAGGTTCCCGGCCGCATCGAGCGCACGGAACGACACGATGTGCCGGTTCGAGTCGGGTGCCACGATCGCACCGCCGTAGGCGGTCCACCCACCGAGACCGATGGCGTACTCGATCCTCGCCACCCCGGACGTCGCATCGCTCGCGGTCACCGTGACAGACCGGGCGGCGCTGTTCACGGTGGCCACGCTGACCGGCGCCGTGGTGTCGATGCGTACGGCAAGGGTCGTGGGCTCCGAGACGTTGCCGGCGCGGTCGGTAGCGGTCGCCGTGACGGTGTGCTGGCCGTCCCCGGACACGTTGACGTCGGCGGAGCGTACGTCGCTCGCCACCACCGGCTGACCGTCGTCGATCCGCGCCTCGATGGTCAGCCTGCCTCCCCGGTCGTCGACACCGACGATCCGCGCCCGCACCGCCGACCGGAACCAGCCCGCACTGCCGGCGCTACCGCTGGGTGTGAGCGTCAGCGTCGGCGGACTCTCGTCCCCATCGGTGTCGCCGGGTGAGATCACCCTGACCTGCGCGGTTACCCGGCCGGCGGCGTAGCCGAGCACGGTGCCCCGGACCGTGAACGTGCCGGGCTGCGCGACCTGCTCCGGCGTCACCGGATCCCAGAAGACCGGCACCCGCAACGAGGCTGCGCCGAACGACGCGTCGACGGTGTCGGGCAACTCCCTCTCCCCCACCTCGACCGTCACCGCCGGTGCGCTGACGGCCTCCGGCTGCGCGGCAAGGATCTTCCACTCCTCGACCGCCACCGCCGAGTACGTGCTGCCGTTGGTCGACGCGTCGAACACCGCGCGAACCTGTGTGGTCGTCACCGCGTCGAACGTCGTGTTCTGGAGACCCTGGGTGCTGGTCGGGAAGCCGCTCGGGTTCGGCACGTCCGACCACTGTCCGGTGCCGATGTCCCAGTACTGGATCCGCCAGCGGGCGGGGGCGGCGACGCCCACACCGCTGCCCTGCGGCTGGTCGTTCCAGAAGTCGATCTGCGAACCGGAGATCCGCATCGGCTGGTCCCACGCGTACTGCACCCACTGCTGCGGCGGGTTGCTGCCCGTCCAGGTTCCCCACATGTCCGGCGGAAGCGGATTGGCCCGGACAATCTCGTCGTTGAGCGCCTTCACCCAGTACTGCGTCGGGACCGGCTCGTTGGAGACGGTGACCTTCGCGTCCTGCGCGATGTTCGGTCGGGGTGTGAGGTCGCGTCCCTTGGCCGGCGTCGGCGTGACGAGCTTCATCCGTGGCGGGGTCTGCGTGTCGTCCCAGTCGAGCCGGTCGATCGCCACCGATCGTCGGAAGTGACCGCCACCTGTGGCGTCGGCGGTGTGGTACGCGAAGTACCACTCGCCGTTGAACTCCAGGATTCCCGGGTGGCTCGTTGTCGAGGAAACCGGGCGCAGTACGGTCCCCCGGTAGGTCCACGGCCCTTCGGGGGACGAAGCCGTCGCGTACGCGATGCAGGCGTGGTAGTTCGCCGGGGTGCACGGGGAGGTCGGGCCGGCGTTGTTTCCGGCGTACGCCAGGTAGTAGGTGCCACCGCGCTTGAACGCCCAGGCCGCCTCGAAGAAGCCGGTAAGGCCGGTGACGGAGCGCGGGGTGCCGACCGGGGTCTTCATGTCCTGCCGGAGCTCCAGCATCCGCAACTGGCTGAACGAGCCCCACCAGAGGTACACCCGCTGGTTCGGGGCCGTGCCGTCGACGAGGATCGTCGGGTCGATGTTGTGGATGTTGTTCGCTGTGGGTACCCGCTGGGAGATGATCGGCCCGCCCGCGTGGTCGGTCCACGGGCCAGTCGGGCTCTCCGAGACGGCCACGCCGATCGCGAACTTGTCCGACGCCGGGCTGTCCCGCTCGTTGATCGGCACGTACCAGTAGTAGCGCCCGTCGACGCCCTGAATCACCTGGCCCGCGTAGGCCCGTGCGGGCGTCGCCCAGGAGAAGACCTGTTCCGGGCGCATCAACGACGGAAAGTGGGTCCACTCGCCGGCGTCGACGTCGGTGGTACGGAACGCACCCCACCCGTTCATCACGAAGTCGTTGGTGGACGGCCCGGCCTCGTCGTGACCGGTGTAGATGTAGAGCTCGTCGCGGCCACTGTCGTTGCCGGGAGCGCCGGCCGGCACCACGATCGGCGCCGGGTCGGCCGAGTAGTAGCTGCCATCGCCGAGGATGGGATTGACGGTGTCGGTGAAGGTGTACGAGTCCGCGGCATGGGCCGGCGCGGCGATCGTGACCAGGCCACCGGCGGCGAGCACGGCGACCGCCGCCGCGGCGACCGCCCTGCGGAACCGGCGTGACGGCCCGAGGGTGGGTGGGAGGGCGCCGCGCCCCACAGTGGTGTTCACGGTGTCGATCTCCTCACTGGTGGACGGGGTGGTGGGGGGGGGCCCCCCCGCCCCCCCCCCCCCCCCCCCCCCAGGCGCCCCCCCCCCCCCCCCCCCCCCCCCCCCCCCCCCCCCCCCCCCCGGGGGGGCCCCCCCCCCCCCCCCCCCCCCGGGGGGGGGGGGGGGGGGCCCCCCCCCCGGGGGGGGGGGGGGGGGGGGCCCCCCCCCCGCGCCCCCCCCACCACCGGGAAGAGCTAGCCGCAGCTGACCGCGCCGAACGGCGCCGCGATCTCCGCTGATACCGGCTGTCCGTTGACGGTTCCGGTGGCCCGCACCGTCGCGGTTGCCGCCTGCACCGAACCGGAGCGGGTGTGGAATGCCTGGTAGGCGGACTTCCCCGGAGCGACGTCGGACACCGTGCGCGACCCGTACGGCGTGACCAGCTCGATGGTGAGCGGCACGGAGTCGACGTTGCGGGCACTGACCGAGACGTAGGCGTTGGTGCCGATGCACTGGGTACGTGCCTGCACCTCCACGTCCCAGGTCGGGGGTTCCGGGACGTCGCCCACGGTGAGGGTCAGCGTGGTCCGGGTCGCGCCGGCCTGGCCGACGTACTCGGGCAGGATCAGGTCGCCGACGATGGTGTAACGACCGGCTGTGTCGACGATGCTCTCGTCGAAGTCCCAGTCGACACCGATGGCCTGGTTGTCCCGGGAGCCGTCGTTGTAGGAGACCTCCACCTTGTTCGGCAGGTAGGGCAGTTCGCCCACCTCGACGGTCTGTTCGAACGCCTCGGCGCCCTGGATCGAGATCCCGCCCGGGGACGTCTCGGGCCGTACGTAGACGCGGGCCTCGGCGATCAGGCCGTACGCGTCGTTCGTGCCGTAGACCACGAACGGTTCGACGTTCGTCTCCGCGACCATCTCGGGCGTGATCGTCTGCCAGTTGAACCCGACGGCACCACGGGCGCCGCTGGCGTAGACCGCGTCAAGCGTGCTGGGCAGGGTGGGAACCTGTCCCACGGCAGTCCGCATGAGCACCGGCGAGCGCACCGAGCCGACCGTTTCGCCGTTGGCACGCCAGCGCAGCACGCCCGTACCCGCGCCGGCACCCTGGACACCCCAGATGCGGATCCGCAACTGGCTGGTGGTGACCGGCTCGAAGTCGAGGTGGTTGTAGGCGTTGGTGGCCAGACCGTCGGCGTATGCCGAGCCCTCGGTGAGGGTGACCGGCGTCCAGGTGGTGCCGTCGGTCGAACTCTCGATCGCGTAGGTCGTGGCCGTGGGCCGGCGGGTGCCGCCGTTGTCGTCGTACCAGTAGATGTCGGTCGACGACAGTCGCACCGGCGAGGTCCACCGGTACTGGATCCACGCCTGCCGCTCGACGCTGGTGCCGTTCTGCGGCTGACCCCAGTTACCCCAGCCGGTCCCGGCACCCGGGTTCGAATTGCTCGGGGTGCTGGCCTCACTGACCCGCTGGTGGTTCTCCCACGACGCGGTGCCACTGGTGCTGATTGTCGCCGACGAGCCGAACTCCGCGACGACCTCCCGCTCGGTGATGGTGACCGTGACCGTTGCCTCCGAGCGTTTCTCACCGTCGTCGGCGAAGAGGCGGAACACGTAGTCGCCGGGGAGCGTCCCGGTGACCCGGGTCGTCAGCGCCCTCGCATCGGAGAAGATCACGCCCGCCCCCTGCGGGGCGGAGACGGTTTCCCAGCCGAAGGTGAGTTCGTTGTCGTAGGGAATGCCGTCGTCGGACGCCGTGCCGACCAGGCGGGTGGAGAGGTTGCCGTCCGCCGAACCGTCACGCGTGGCCGTCACCTCAGGTGCCTGGTTGGAGACGTCCGGCACGTCCCGCCCCGAATCGAACACCTGGATCTCGGAGATCGCCGTGAAGAAGGTCGGGTTGTTCGTGAACGCGATGCGCAGCTTGTTCGACGTCACCGACTCGAAGAGCGCCTCGTTGAACTTCGCCGACGGAACGGTCGGGTTCTTGAACTGACCCGGTACCTCCTTCCAACCTCCGTTGCCGTCGGGGATCTGGACCCACCAACGCGCGGGCTCGCGGTAGCCACCGGCCTGCCGGTCGCTGACGACGTACACCTTGACGTTGTCGAAGGACGTGGCCGATCCGAGGTCGAGCTCGACGTAGCCGTTCCGGTCGGTCGTGCCGTAGTTGCCCCAGTACGGCTCGTTGGCCGTGACGCCGTCGGTCACCGACGCCAGCGACACCGGCCGCTCCGTCTCCTTGATCGCGCCGGGGGTGTAGTTCATCGAGGTGGTACTCCAGCCGGGCGTGTGGAACTGCCGCCACGGCGTCGGTCGCACGCCCTGTTGGGTGTACGACGAGCTGAGCTGGGCGCCGGACGCGAGGTTCGGTGCGTCCTCGGTGAGGTCGATGCCGGCCGTCTTGAGGTACCCGACGACGCGCTCGTCGGTGATAGCGGTGCCCACCGCGTTCGGGAACTCGGTCCCGGTCGTCGCGGCGAAGGTGACGGCGAGGCCGTCCTCGACGTCGACCTCGTTCGTGTTCGGGTCGTAGGTGAGCTTGCCGAGCTTGTCGGTGCTGACCTTCTTCTCGCCGTCGAGGAACAGGCTGTAGCCGGCACCCAGGCCGTATTTGCTGCCGTCCGGGTCCCAGACGACCGTGACGTCGTGACCGTGGTAGCGCAGGTTGTTGGCCATGAAGTGGTCGTAACCGAACTTGATCGGCCACAGTTCGATCTTGTCGTCGGAGCGTGGCTGGAGGCCCGCCATGTCCTCGACGAAGATGTAGTTCATGTTGCCGAGCATCACG
The DNA here is from genome assembly GCF_044458865.1 of Micromonospora sp. NPDC050417. NCBI lineage: Bacteria > Bacillati > Actinomycetota > Actinomycetes > Micromonosporales > Micromonosporaceae > Micromonospora > Micromonospora sp. NPDC050417. The sequence goes on along the minus strand of NZ_JBITIH010000014.1, from coordinate 92,282 downwards.
TGGTTCGGGTTGTTGCGGTTGTAGGTCTTCGCGGTCGCGTTCCAGTTGGAGTAGTACTCGGCCTGGTTCGGGGCGCGTAGGTCGGCGTTCGGGTAGATGCTCCAGGCCATCCAGTCCAGCAGGCGCTTGGCGTACGCCGGGGTGACGTACTTCTGCTCGGGGTCGTAGTGGCGCAGTGCCGAGCGGACGCCCCGGTACTGGACGGTGAAGTTGATGTTGGAGAAGTTGTTGGAGCCGCCGACGCCGTAGGCGGTCCGGTCGTACTGGTTGGCGGTGTAGAACGGGAAGATCGGGAAGTTGTCGCCGTAGGTGAGGAAGCGGTACCCGTCGACGTACGTCTGCCACTGGTCGAACGGAATGAGGTTCTCGGCGTAGACGTCGTACAGGTTCGACTCCTTGGCCGGAATCAGGTCACGAGCCGCCGACGGCAGCGGGTTCGCCCTGCCGTTGGAGCTGCTCGCGGAGCTGGCCCCGTGGGAGGTGCCGGCCAGGAACATCCGCATGTCGGGGCTCCACAGCCGGTCGAGGATCGCGTCGCGGATGCGGTCGGCTGAAGCGGCCGTCTGGTCGATCTTGGCCTGGTCGGCCCCGGAAATCTGGTAGAGCTGCCGGGCGGCGTCGAACGCCCCCCACACGTACGCCGACTCGGGCCGCTCGATGGTGCGCGCGCCAGGTCCGCCGCCGTTGACCTTCGGATATCCGAAGGAGATGGCGTCGGCGTCGTTGCCCGGCATGTAGTTGGTGTCGTAGGCGATCAGGTTGTCGTCGTTGCCGTCGTAGTGTTCGAGCTGACCGACACCATCGCCCTCGAAGTAGCCGGCGAACTTGCGGGCGATCTCCGTACCCCCGCCGTGCACGTTGTACGCCTCAAGCCCGGCGGTGCCGAGGTACTGCGAGTAGTGGTTGTTCCAGCTGGTGTGGCCAGGGCTGTCCAGAAAGGCCGAGGAGCCGGAAAGCTCGCCGATGTTGAGGATCTGGCCGTACGGCAGGTAGGGCGTGCGGATCCACTTGGTGTCCTGCAGGTGCATCGGCTGGGTCAGCGCGACGGCGTTCTGGTAGAGGTTCACCCCCTCGATCGTCGTCGGGTACTGGTAGACGTGGCCGGGTGCGTTGGCGTCGAGACTGTTGTAACGCTCGCCCCACCAGCGGTAGACGATGGCCTTCTCCAGGGCGGGGTCCGGGATGTCGATGTAGGGGATGTCCTGGGCCCAGCGGCGGTTGAACTCGGTGAGGCCGGCGCGCACGGCCGCGACCGGCGACATGGCGGCGTACCCCTGGTAGCTCTCGACCGTTTGGGGCAGTGTCGCCGAGGAGACGGCGCCGACGACCGAGAGCGACACCGAGCCGCCGGCCGGCACGGTGATCTCACGGTCGAGGTTGCTGCCGGTACGGGTGAAGCCGGCGCCGGTGAGGTCGATCGTGACGGTGTTCCACGCGGTGTCGACAAGACCGTTGTTGGATCCGCTGGTGATCGTACGGGTGCCGGTGAGTTCGGCCGGTCCGTGTCCGGGTTGGGTGGCCAGCGGCGAGGCAGCGCGGACGGTGAACGTCGCCGGTGCGCCACCGGGGTTGGCGAAGTCGATGGAGGTGACGGCGACGTTGTCGTAGGTGATGAACTTCGTCAGGTCGGCGGTGACTCCGGTGGTGCCGATCGTGTACCGGCTCCTGGCGTGGCTCGGCGCGTTGAACCGGTTGGCGTTGACCTCGGCGACGGTCTGCCCGGGCACGGTGACGGTGTAGAGGTTGCCGAGGTTGTTCGGGCCGCCGACGTACGTGCTGCCGGCGAATCCCATGACGGTGAAGTTGTTGTTGCTCGCGCCGCGCATGTAGAGGGAACGGCCCCTGGTCATCAGCACCGCCGACCCGATAGCTCCGCGTACGCCGAGCACCCGGTCGAGGTAGTAGTCCGTGCCGCCGGCGGCGAGATCCTTTTCGAAGATCGACTGGTGCATGCTGCCGGCGGTGAACGGCACCCCGGGATCGAGCTGCGCGGCAACGTCGCCGACATTGGCGTAGACCGGGTCCCCGATCTCCATGGCGTGGCTCTGCCCGTTGGTGTAGACCCCGACGTCGCCCTCGTTGCCGGGCAGGATCGGGCTGGCGGCGTGGGCCGGGGATGGCACGGCGACCGCCCCTCCCACCACCAAGGCGGCCAGGGCGGCCCATACGGGTGCTCTCCGCACGCGTCTATGGATCATGTTCTTTCCTCCTTGTCGTCGATGCGGCCGGACGGGTGAGGCGCCGCCATCGCTGCACCTCGGGGCGGATTCGAGCGGCATGTGGTCGTCGTTGACAAAGGATGAGGGGTGGGGGGGTTCCGGACACGTCAGCATTGTTAGCGCTAACATCCGACGGCCCTCGACGTCCGGGACGCCTGGTCAGCGGACGCGGCGAGGCACTCGACCATGTCGGCTCGACAGAGCCGTTGGCGGCGCCACCGGTGTACGCACCAGCAGTGCGCGGTGACCCGACCAACGACACAGCGGGGCCCGGTCGAGGCTCATGAAGTCCACGTCCGACACAACGTCACTGTTCGCCCCGCCTCCGTGCGAGAGACCGGGTACGTCCTCATTGCGTTCTCGTCTCCCGTCACTCACGCTGGGGGCCAAAGTGGTGGATCTCACTTTCGGTCGCTAGCCTGGCGCACGAAAACGGTTTCGGCAAGATGTCAGACGGGTAAAACGTGATCTACTCTCGACGATCTCCTCGCTGTCGCCGAACCCGGCCCACACACTTCGCCTGCGGGAGACACGATGACTCGGTCTGTGGCGGTCCCGTCCGAAAGTTTGCGAAAGGGTTTCGATTACCGGACGGCGACTGGCCCTCGCTCCACTCCCCGCGAGCTGCCCGGGGACGAGGTCCGCCTCTGTCGCCAGGAGGTTTCGGGGGTCCGACGACTCCGGAGACTGGCTCTGCCGTGGGGAGGTGATCCTCGACCTACCCGCCGCCGAGGTGTCGCGCTGACGTCGACCCTGCTCAGCCCAGGTTCGGGATCGGTGAATCGGCGTCGAGGTCGCGGGCGAGCGCTTCTGGAGCGCGCATGCGCCACGCGTCGGTGACGAGTTCCCTCAGCCGGTCGACATCCACCTCCGCCAACCGCAGCATCACCAGAGGAAGCCCGTCGTAGGCGGATGTGGTGAAGAAAATGTCGGGCTCGCCGAGCAACAGCGCCTGCTTCTCCGCCTCGTCGCCGACGTGCAACACCGCGATGTCGGTACGGATGACGCGTGGTTGGCCAGGACGGCGCTCGGGATAGGACCAGACGAACCCCTTGTCGGCGACCCGGAAGTCGAAGCCCTCGCTGTCGATCTCGGCCACGTGCGGCAGGGCAAGTGCCACGTGACGGACGTCGTCGGCGTCAGCCATCGCGGTCGGTCCCGGACCCAGACGTGTGCATGCCGACAGGCTAGCCGGTACGCCGACCACGACTGGTGTGCGAACGACAAGGTCGAGGACGTCATGCCCCCTTGTCTTCCAGTTTCTCGGGCGGCTATCTCGCCGTGGGTGTTGTCACGGGTGGCGAGACTGCGCCGGTCGCCCGCCCGGTGCCGCCCGAGAACAAGGCCGCAGGACGACCGTGCCCAGGCACCGACAGATACCGTCGTCAGCGCGGGACGACGGCGGCGAAGGCTTCGTCCAACAGGTCCGCGAGGCCGAGTTCGCCGCCGGAGGCGGCCCAGCGCTCGACCGAGATGTCCAGGCAGTCCAGCGCGGCGGCCGCCCGCACCTCATGGGCGACTGTCATCGCAGGCGGGCGGCTGCGCTCGGCCAGGGCCTGAGCCACGCCTGGGCGCCAGCCGTGCTGCTTCTCTCGCTGGCGTGCGCACAACGCGGGGGTCGCCATCACCAACCGGACCAGGGCGAGAGTGCCGGCCGGGTCCTGACGGTAATGATCGATTACGGGCTCGAGCGCGTGCCGCAGCGCCGTCCAGTCGTCTTCGCCGGCGGGCCGGGCGCGCAGCGCCTCGGCGACCCGCTCGCCGAGGACGTCGAAGGCGCCGACGACGACGTCCTCCTTGGTGCCGAAGTAGCGCAGGAAGGTGCTGCGCGACACGCCGGCCGCCGCAGCGAGATCGTCGAGGGTGACCTTCTCGAAACCCTCGCTGCGGAACAGGCCGAACGCAACCTGCGCCAGCTCAGTACGCACCGCTGCCCGCGCGATGTCCCTGGTCCTGGTACCCGCGACTTCGTTCACGACGTGATCCTACCCGCACACCGCGGGTGCGGTGGCAGATGTGATTCTCACCGGCTAGCCTGACACTCAGTGTCAACCACGACCTTGAGGTTCACCGTCTCGCACCGGCCCACGCCGCGCGGGGCGATCACCGGACTCACGGCATTCGTGGCCCGCCTGAACTGGAGACCACCATGACCAAGACCATCGGATTCATCGGCACCGGCCTGATCGGCAGCGCACTCGGCCGTCTCGCCGTCGCCGCCGGCCTGGACGTCGTCCTGAGCAACTCCCGCGGCCCCGCCACCCTCGCCGACCTGGTCGCCGAACTCGGCGAACACGCCCGGGCGGCCACGCCCGCCGAAGCCGCTCGGAGCGGCGATCTGGTCGTGGCGACAATCCCGCTCGGCGCCTACACGCAGCTACCCGCAGCCGCCCTCGCGGGCAAGATCGTTATCGACACGATGAACTACTACCCGCAACGCGACGGCCAACTCGCCGAACTCGACACCGACGAGCTGACCTCCAGCGAGCTGGTACAGCGACACCTGGCCGGCGCCCGCCTGGTGAAGGCGTTCAACAACGTCGACCACGCCCGCCTGGCCAGCAGGGCCCGCCCCGCAGGCGCTCCCGACCGCAGCGCCCTGCCCGTCGCCGGCAACGACGAGGCTGCCAAGGCAGAGGTGGCGCAGCTGCTCGACCTCCTCGGCTACGACGCTGTCGACATCGGCACCCTCGCCGGCAGCTGGCGCAGCGAGCCCAAGACTCCGATCTACGTCCTGCCCTACGCCCCGCCCATTCCGGAGGACCTGACCCTGCCGGACGCCCAGCGCCTGTTCTTCGAGGCCCCGGGCAACCCCGTATCCGCCGACCGGGTCAAGGAACTGGTTTCCGCTGCGGTCCGCGGCCCCGCCGGTGGCTACATCCCGACCCTCGCCGACAGCTGACGCAATGCCCGGGGGGCGGCCATCGAGCCGCCCCCCGTCAGTCTTCCGACCCCGCGCGGGCCGGATCAGTGTCCGTGCGTGTGGTGAGCCTTCCACTCTTCGGCCGGGGTGAGCGGGACCGGCGCGGGCCGCTCCACCACCGTCGTCAGCTCGATCCGTCGGCCTTCGGCGGCCGAACGGAGGAGAGCGGTCATCGTTTCGAGGACGTGCAGCGCGAACCCACCGCTGGCACGCGGCGGACGCCGAGGGGTCGCGCCGACAAGGTCGATCAGACCGATCCCTCGGGAAGCGCCAGCGTAGCCCGCTCCCGGTTCGAGAACGCGCCATTCGGTGCCGCCGAGGGCGAAGAGACGGACCTCGCCGTCGAAGTGGTTCGGATCGGGTACGGCAAGCGTCCCGGTCTCCCCACGTACCTCGATCGGCGCGGCCGTCGTCGCGACGCCGTCGAAACTCGTCGTGATGGTGGAGAGGGCACCGTCGGCATGTTCGAGCACGCCGGTCACATGGGTGTCCACCTCGACCGGAATCCGTTGTCCGACGCGCGGGCCAGAGCCGATGACGCGTTCGGTGCGCAGACGGCTGGCGGCTCCGACCACCGCGCGAACCGGGCCGAGCAGGTGGATGAGCGCCGCGATGTAGTACGGCCCCATGTCCAGCAATGGGCCGCCGCCCTCGACGTAGTAGAAGTCGGGGTGAGGATGCCAGCGCTCGTGCCCCGGGGTGAGCATGACCGCCGAAGCGGACAACGGACGCCCGATGAGCCCGTCGTCGACAGCCGCACGTGCCGTCTGCGTACCCGCGCCCAGGACAGTATCCGGCGCGCAACCCACATGGACTCCGGCAGCCGTGGCCCGGTCGATGATCGAACGGCCGTCCGGGAACGTGACGGCGAGCGGCTTCTCGACGTACACGTTCTTGCCCGCGTCGATCGTGGCGAGCGAGATGTCGGCGTGTGCCGCCGGGATCGTGAGGTTGAGCACCGTCTGCACGTCGGGGCGATCGAGCAGGCGCTCGACACTCAACGCCTCCGCACCCGGAATCGTGGCGGCGGCTGCAGCCGCCCGAGCGGCGTCGAGGTCGGCCAGCGCGGCAATGGTCACCGCCGGGTGGTTCGCTAGCGTGTCCAGGTACGCGCGGGAGATGACCCCGAGACCTACTACGCCGACGCGGTGCGGCTCGCCCACACCATCCCCCTCTCGATGACGGTACGGACGCTGGGGTGCTCCAGGACGTCGACGCTGTGCCCCGGGGTCGTGACGACGACTCGCCCGGCGCCCCAGAGGCGGGTCCAGATCGCCGGCGAGGTGATCGGGCGGTGCCATGGATGCCACGCCCGCGTCGGGTGGGTCGTGGTCGCCAGTACGTCGATCAGGTCATCGTGCAGCACCCAGTACTGCTCGGTGACCAGGTCGAAGTCCTCGATCCCCGCAGTGATCGGATGTTCCCGGCCAAGGTCGGTGACGTTCACCCGGTACGGCAGGAAGTTGTCCTCCGGGCCACCACGTCGCTCGCACGGCTCCTTGCCCGGATGGTGGGCGAACTGCCCGCCCACCAGTTGCAGGTAGTCGGACGAGGCGCGAAACGAGTCGACGACACCGCCGTGCCAGCCGGTGAAACCCGTCCCGGCGGCGACCGCCGCGCTCAGCCCCGCCACCTGCTCCGAGCTGATCTGTGACATTGTCACGCACTGCACGACGAGATCGGTGGCGGCCATCTCGGCGGCATCGGCGTAGATCTCCGTCGACTCCTCGACCCGTACGGCGTAACCGCCACTGTGGAGGAACGGGATGAACAGGTCTGTCGCCTTGACCGGTTGGTGGCCCTCCCACCCGCCACGAACCACCAACGCCCTCCGCTGAGCCACACTCGCTCCCCTCCAACGGTCCGTCGCCCCGTCCATCTTCCGCCTCTACCGTCGGTAGGGCGAGCCCGGACAAGGGCGTACTGACGGTCGGGGATCGGCGACCATCAACGGAAGGTGGACCGGGCGCGCCGCCGCTACGGACGGCCCGTCCCGCCGGCGCGGACCGACGGGACGGGGTCACACGTCAGTGCGTGGCTGGCGGCGGGCGATCCGCCTCGGTCGCCAGTTGCAGGGACAGCTCCTGCACCAGGTCGTCCATGCTCTGTCCGCTCTCTGCCCGGAGCAGGCCGAGGGCGAGTTCGGCGAGCAGGTAGAAGCCGAGGGTCCGGGCCTGCTCGGTCGGGAATGCGGCGAGCAGCGCCTCCGCTCCGTCGAGGTCGCCTCGGTGCCTGGCGGCAATGACTCCGGCGGCCCGTTGGACCGTGTCAGCAGCGGGGCTGGCGTGTTCCACCGTGGTCAGATCTTGGGCTTGGCAGCGCGGGCGGCGTCGAACCTGCTGGTCACGTCGGTCCAGTTGACCAGGTTCCAGAGCCGGTCGACGTAGTCCGGGCGGACGTTGCGGTACTGCAGGTAGTAGGCGTGCTCCCAGGCGTCGAAGACCAGGACCGGGGTCGAACCCTGACCAACGTTGCCGTGGTGGTCGTACACCTGCTCCACGATCAACCGCTGACTCAGCGGTTCCCAGGCGAGGACACCCCAACCCGAACCCTGCACACCCTTCGTCGCCGCCGAGAGCTGCCCAGCGAAACCGTCGAACGAACCGAAGTGCTCGTCGATCGCCGCCGCCAACTCACCCTCGGGGCGGTCACCACCGTCCGGAGACAGGTTGTTCCAGAAGATCGAGTGCAACACGTGCCCGGACAGGTTGAACGCGTACGTCTTCTCCAAGCCGACCAGAGTCGCGTAGTCCCCCTTGTCACGGGCCTCGGCAAGCCGGTCGAGCCCGTCGTTGGCGCCCTTGACGTACGCGGCGTGGTGCTTGCTGTGGTGCAGTTCCAGGATCTCGCCGGACATCGCCGGTTCGAGTGCGCCGTAGTCGTAGGGCATGTCGGGCAGGTGGTAGACGGCCATGGATACTCCCCCTCGCAATCTGCATCAGTATTGCTGTTGCAAGTATCTTGCAACAAGCCGGCTCGGTTGTGGGGAGGAAGGTGATTGATCACGGCTGGCGGCACGCACACGTCACCACGGACGTTTGACTTGACCTCAAGTAATGTTGATGTTTGAGAATCGAGCCATGGTCGACGAGAAGAGGTCAGCGCCCCGGGTCGCGGTCATTGGCACGGGCGCCATCGGTGGCGCGGTGGTACGTCGACTGCTCGATGGTGGACACGAGGTCACGGTGTGGAACCGCACGGAAAGTCGTACGACCGAACTGGTGGCCGCGGGGGCACGACGAGCACGGTCCGTCCGGGAGGCACTGTCGACCGCCGCTCTCGCGCTCCTGACCCTCAAGGACTATCCGGCGGTACAGCAGTGCCTCGCCGAGCAAGACACGGACCTGTCCGGGCGGACGATCGTCGGGATGTACACGGGCACCGCCAGCGAAGCGCGGCTGGCCGCCCAGCAGGCCACCGCTCTGGGGGCGCAGTACCTGGACGCAGGAATTCAAGCCGCACCCGAGACGATCGGCACCAACGCCGCGACGATCCTCTACAGCGGCTCCCGACACGCATTCGAGCGGCACAGGCCGACCCTCGCGCTGCTGAGCAGCCCGCGCTTTGTCGGCGAAGCCCCGGAGGCGGCCGCCGTCTGGGACCTCGCCCTCTTCGGGGTGTGGTACGACGCCCAACTCGGCCTCCTACGAGCCCTTGAGGCCGCACGCGCGGCCGGCATCGACGTGGTGGAGTTCGCCCGGACGGCGGCGGCCCAACTCGGCCACGTGGTCGCCACAGTCCCCGCCACCGTCGCGGAGCTACGGCAGAACACCTATCCGCCGGGGCCGGCGAACCTCACCGAGCACCTGACGGTCCTCCGCCACCTCATCGACCTTCGGACCGGTCGCCACCTCGGCGATGGTGGACTACCCCAGGTGGCAGCGAGGATCGAAACGCTCGTCGAGGAGGGTCGCGGCGGCGATGGCCTGACCGCGACAGCCGGATAGCGTCCCGCCGACCGCCGCCTCCACTGCGGACAGCGCGGGCGCTGTCCGCAGCCCCACGGTCTCCCACCGCCCTGCCGCCACGCGGCGTGGCGGTGGCGGTGGCGGCATGAGGTCAAGTCGTGGGCGTACGCCCGCGTCGGCCGAGTTACGGCAGCTCAGGCATGGACCAGGTGAATCTGATCATGCTGGCTGGCCAAAACAGGAAGGTTTAGTTAGCCTAACCTAACTCTGCCCCTGGGGCTCAGTCAGTTTTCAGAGAGAACGGAAGATCTCACCATGCGAGCATGGCGTCCGGTCCTGGCCGTGACGGCGCTGAGCGCCGTACTCGCCGGGCTCGCCGGCTGTGGCAACGACTCCGACAGCGGCGACACTGCCGCCGCCTCCGGCCCCTGGTCGTTCACTGACGGGTCCGGCCAGGTCGTCAAGGCCGACAAGACCCCTACCCGGATCATCGCGCACGCCGGCGAGGCAGCGGCACTCATGTCCTTCGGCATCAAACCCGCCGGCATCTATGCCGACGAGTCGGTCAAAACCGACCCCAACCTGAAGAACCTCGACCTCACCGGGATCGAGATCCTCGGCGAGGAGTGGGGCAAGATCGACGTAGAGAAGGCCGCCGCCCTGCGGCCAGACCTGATCGTCGGCGACTGGTGGCCAGCCGAGAAGGCGCACAGCGGCATGGAGGAAGGCGTCGACGAGAAGAGCAAGAAGCTGGCCGAGCTGGCTCCCGTCGTCGGAGTGTCACAGGGCAAGTCCATCGTCGCGCTGGCCGAGGGTTACGAGGATCTCGCCGAGAGCCTCGGCGCCGACGTGAACAGCCCGCAGCTCGCCGCGAACAAGAAGCGCTTCGAGGCGGCTGTCGCCACCTTCAAGGAGGCGGTCGCCGGCAAGCCGACCCTGACCGTCGCCGCCATGTCGCCGGCCGACGACAAGGTGTACGTCGCCAACCCCGAGTACGCGCCCGAGCTGCTCGACCTGCAGGGCTGGGGCCTGAAGGTGATCAACCCGGCGAGCCCGGACCCGGGGTTCCCGTACTGGGAGAACCTCAGCTGGGAGAACGCGGACAAGTACCAACCGGACCTGATCCTGTGGGACGGCCGCTCCTTCACCGCCACGGCCAACGCGGAGTGGGGCAAGAAGCAGCCGACCTGGTTCAAGATCAAGGCAGCCAAGGCCGGGGCCGCCGCGTCCTGGCCCGCGTTCTGGCTGCACACGTACAGCGACTTCGCCACCGAGCTGGACAAGCTGACCGAGGCGGTCAGGGCCGCGGATCCGAATGTCGGCGACTAGCACATACCACAGGCCCGCCGCGACGCGGGGCGTACGGCGGGCCTCGACCCTCGGGCCGGGGCTCGCCGTCCTCCTCGTGCTACTCGCCGTCGTCGCGTTCCTGAGCGTGACGATGGGCTCGCGTTCCATCGGCCTGTCGGAGGTGCTGCACGCGTTCGGCAACCTGGACAGCGATGGGTCGATCAGCAGCACCATCACCCTGAAGATGCGGGTGCCCCGCACCTTGCTCGGCATCCTCGCCGGCGCCGCGCTCGGCGTCGCCGGGGCGATTCTGCAGGGCGTCACCCGCAACCCCCTCGCCGACGCCGGGATCCTCGGCATCAACTCCGGCGCCGCCGCGTTCGTCGTCTTCGCCATCACCGTGCTCGGCGTACGCGGCGTCGGCGTCTACGTCTGGTTCGCCTTCGCCGGAGCGATCACGGCACTCGCCCTGGTGTACGCGATCGCGTCGCTGGGCCGGGAGGGTGCCACACCGGTCAAACTGGCCCTCGCGGGAGCGGCCGTCACCGCTGGCCTGGTCTCGGTGACCAGCGGAATCGTGATGACGAACGTGGACGCGCTCAACGAGCTGCGGTTCTGGCAGGTGGGTTCGCTCGCCGGCCGGTACACCCCGATCCTGACCGGGGTCGCGCCGTTCCTGCTGCTCGGTCTGGCAGCGTCGCTGGGCTTCGGGCGTGCCCTCAACGGCCTCGCGCTCGGCGAGGACGTGGCCCGTGGCCTCGGCCAGCACGTCACCCGTACCCGTGCGGCGGCCTTCGCCGTGGTGGCCGTACTCGCCGGTGCGGCCACCGCCGCCTGTGGGCCGATCGTCTTCGTCGGGCTCGTCGTGCCACACGTGGCACGGTTCATCTGCGGTCCCGACTACCGGTGGATCCTGCCGTACACGATGCTGCTGGCACCCATCGTTCTCCTCCTTGCCGACGTGCTCGGCCGGGTGGCCGCCGCCCCCGACGAACTGCAGGTCGGTGTGGTCCTCGGGGTGCTCGGCGCACCCGCGTTCGTCGCGATCGTGCGCTACGTCCGACTGTCGGAGGTGTGAGCGGGTGACCATGACGACCGACACGACGGACCTGGGCATCGAGCCACCCCGGGTAGCCACGGCGCTGCGTGCCAACCGACGGCACCGGGCCGGCCGTTCCGTCGTGGTGACGAGCGCACTGGCTGGGGCCGTGGCAGCCCTCTTCGTGTTCACCATGATGGTGGGCAGCTTCCGCATCGGTGCCGGAGAGGTCATCGCCTCGGTGCTGCATCTCTCCGACAACCCCAGCGTCGACTTCGTCGTCCGCGGCCTGCGGCTGCCAACCGCCGCCTCCGCCCTGGCGGTCGGCCTCGCGCTGGGCGCCTCCGGGACGATCTTCCAACAGGTGCTGCGCAACCCACTCGCCTCCCCGGACTTCGTCGGCATCACCTCCGGAGCTGGGCTGGCCGCCGTCACCGGAATCGTGCTCCTCGGCGCCGGCGGGCTCGTCGTCAGCGGGCTCGCCCTCGGCGGGGCGATCGTCGCCGCCCTGCTGATGTACGTGCTGGCCTGGCGCGACGGCGTCTCCGGCTACCGCTTCATCCTCATCGGCATCGGCGTGGCAGCCTTCCTCGAAGGACTCATCGGTTACGTGCTCAGTCGGGCCCAACTCTTCGAGGCCCGCCAGGCCATGCACTGGCTGACCGGCTCGGTCGGGCAGGCCAGCACCACCGAACTGCGTCTGCTGATGGGCGCACTGCTCGTCCTCCTGCCCCTGGCGATACTGCTCCAGCGGCCCCTGCGGGCCCTCGAACTCGGCGACGACACCGCCCGCACCCTGGGCACCCGGACCGAACTCAGCCGCGCCGGCCTGATCGCTACCGCAGTCGTGCTGGTCGCCCTGGCGGTTTCCGTTGCCGGGCCCATTGTCTTCGTCGCCCTGGTGGCCGGGCCGATCGCCAACCGGCTCCTCGGCCCGGCCACCGGTGGCGTCCTCGCCGCCGCCCTGGTCGGCGCCGCGCTGCTACTCAGCGCCGACCTCGTCGCCGTGCACCTGATGCCCACACCGCTACCCACCGGCGTGGTCACCGGCGCGGTCGGTGCCCCCTACCTGCTGTGGCTGCTGGCCACCACGAACCGGCAAGGAGCGGGCGGATGACCCGACTGCGCGCCGAGGGGCTGACCCTCGGGTACGACGAACGGACCGTCGTCACCAACCTCGACGTCACGGTGCTCGACGGCAAGGTCACCGCGATCGTCGGTGCCAACGCCTGCGGTAAGTCCACCTTGCTGCGCGGCCTGGCCCGGCTGCTCCCCGCGCGCGGCGGCGCCGTCACGCTCGACGGCAAGAACCTCGCGGACATGCGGACCTCCGACGTCGCCAAGGTGCTCGGGCTCCTCCCCCAGACCCCTGTCGCACCCGACGGGATAACCGTCGCCGACCTCGTCTCACGGGGCCGCTATCCCCATCAGGGCTGGTTCCGGCGATGGACCGACCGTGACCATGACGCGGTCGCCCAAGCGCTCGACGCCACCGGCACCGCGGACCTGATCGACCGCCCGATCCGGCAGCTCTCCGGCGGCCAACGCCAACGCGTCTGGGTCGCCATGGCCCTGGCCCAGGACACCGACCTGCTGCTCCTCGACGAGCCCACCACCTACCTGGACATCAACCACCAGGTCGAGTTGCTGCGGCTGCTACGCAAGCTGAACTCCGAATCCGGCAAGACGATCGTCATCGTCCTGCACGACCTGAACCTCGCCTGCCGGTTCAGCGACCACCTGATCGCGATGTCGAACGGCACGATCGTCGCCGAGGGAACCCCCACCGACGTGGTCACGGCCGAGCTGGTCGAACGGGTCTTCGGTCTCAGCTGCCTCATCGTCGCGGACCCGATCGCGGGCACACCCATGATCGTGCCCGCCTGACCCGAATATCTATGGCCTCATCCCGAACGGTCCGCATCACCGCCTCGCGGCGGCAGATCCGTCCCGACGCTCCCCGCCGCCGCCTCGGGGACGTCCACCGCCGCGAGATCAGGTTGCGATGCCAGCGCGACAACGTGGCGGGGGCCAGCGGGCCGTGACCGCCCGGCAGCGGTGGCAACAGGTCCACGACCTACTCGACCAGGGCGGGACCCAGGAAGGGAACGCGGGCCACGCCGTCGGATGTGATCGGTGAGCTCACATCGCACCGTAACCGCGTACGGCCTCCCCGGCGTCCGGCCACGCAGCCTGTAGAGAAACACGTTTGGCGGATCACGGCGACCGCTGCTAGTTTGCCGAAGGCCGTGCAAGAGACCGAGGAGGTGGTACCCGTGAACGTTTCGACATGGGTGCTCCCCTCTGGGGTCACGGTCGGGCGATAGGTCGTCCGGGAGCGCCGCTCAGGAGCACTCCCGAAAGGCACGACCATGCAGTTCACTTCTGAACAGCGTCTCGACGACGGCGTCCTCGAACGCGAATTCATCCTCGGCAAAATCCCCGGCGTCCTGTGGACGCCCGAATCCGCACCGGCGCCGCTGATCCTGCTCGGCCACCCCGGCGGACTCCAGAAGATGTACCCCCGACTGGTGGCCCGGGCCCGGCACTCCGCGGCGGAGGGCTTCGCCTCGGCCACCATCGAGCTCCCCGGAAGCGGTGACCGGCCCCGGTCCGCCGCCGCTGAGGCGGCCCGCGCCGACCTGCACCGGGCGCTGGAAGCCGGCGAGCCGGTCAACGACGAGATCGTCAACCGCCTCGTCCTCCCACTGGTCGAAAAGGCTGTCCCGGAATGGCAGGCCGCTCTGGACGCCCTCCTCTCGTTGCCCGAGATCGCCGGCCGGGTCGGGTACGCGGGAGGAGTGATCGCCATCGGCACGCGGCTGGCGGTGATCGAACCGCGTATCTCGGCCGCCCTTCTGTTCGCCGGGAGTTTCGTGCCCCGCACCATTTTCGAGGAGGCCCGGCAGGTCACCATTCCACTGCAGGTCCTGTTGCAGTGGGACGACGAAGGCAACGACCGGCAACTGGCCCTGGACCTGTTCGACGCCTTCGGCTCCAAGGAGAAGACGCTGCACGCCAACATGGGTGGGCACACCGGCGTCCCACAGTTCGAGGGGGACGACGGGAACCGGTTCTTCGCCCGGCACCTGAAGTGAGGCTCGGCCGTAAGGCCGGGAACAGGCGATAGGAGCCGTCGGCCAGGACGCCACTCATCGGGACAGGCCCCGAGGCCCTCCTCGACGGCTATCCGGCAGCCCCGACCATGGCGGTACCGACCATCGGTGGTACCAGACGGTCGAGGCGGAGTTCTGCTGCTGGTGTCCGGCCTGACCTCTGCGAGATCATGACCAGCCGTCACAAGATCAGCGACGGCTGGTCATGACGGATGAGATGTAACTCTGCGGAGGACCGCCGTGACCGGCCATGCCACGAGCCAACTCTCGCTACCTTCGCTTTCCGAGCGATGCGGATTGAGGTACCCACCACGGAGCCCTCTGATCGTCGAGTATGACCGGTAGCTGCCCCTGGCCATCACCCTGACAGCGATTCCGGACAGGTCCATCAGCCTGCTGAAGACAATTCCGAAGGGATGCGGCTCCGGCTCCCCGGCAGCTACGGAACTCGGCCCGATGACCACGTCACCAAGCTTCGCTTGAAATCGGATCAGCCGATCATCTTCAAACCGCACCCGGCCCGAAACGGCAAGGTATCCGCAGCACCGCCGCGTGCCATTCCAAGCAAGGGCACCTCGACGACTCCCTGCCCGCCTTCCTTCTTCGGAGTCTCGCACAGGTAGGCGGGCCCTACCTGGGTGACGCGCCAAGCGCGGTTCCACCACGGCAGCGCAACAAGCAGTTCAGCGAAGGTCACCACAGACAGTTCGACCGCATCAACGACCACACTGGATAGATGTGACAGGAAAGTCTTGAACAGTCGCGAGAACGCCGCCGCGCCCATGGGCCGTACGCTTCCGCGATTCCGGTGATTGTGCCGCGACTCGGACATTTGCGATCAGATGCCACCGTCCCCTCTGGATCGCGATGATGTGAGCATTTAGGTCAATTTCGGGTTTCGCCGCATCCATCCACGATCGTCGTTACGTTCGGCTCGCGCCAAGCATCGACCCTTATCTCTCTGCGACGGTCTGGTTATCGTGAGTATCCCCTACAGGAGGAGATGACCACATGCCGTTGTCAGTACCGGACTTCGCGGCGCTCGGAAACAAGCCGATCACGATCCAGTCGACGTTCTTTCCGAATGTGTATCTGCGCATGGACGGCGCCGGGGTGACGACCTTCACCGGCTCCGGCGGCGGGAAGGTCAACTGTCAATTCGGTGCGGGCCCCCTGGAGAAGTTCAGGCTTCGCGCGAATGGGGACGGCTCGTACTCCTTCGAGTCGGTGGCCTTCGCGAACGTGTATCTCCGCATGGACGGTGCCGGGTTGCCGGCCGTCACCTCGGGGCCCGGCGGTGGGACGGTCAACTGCCAGTTCGGCGCGGAGCCCTACGAGAAGTTCAAGCTTCACGCGCAGGCGGACGGTTCGTTCTCCTTCGAGTCGGCTACGGCCTTTCCGAACGCGTACCTGCGCCTGGTCGGCTCCGGGGTGACGGCCCCCACCGATTCTGGCAGCGGGATCGTCAACTGTCAGTTCAATGCCAACGGCGGCGGCCACGAGAAATTCCTTCTGGACGTGACCAACTAGCCGCAACGCCGGTTCTTCAGTCGGCATAGCGCCGCCTACTCTTGACGCTTTCGCGTTGACGATCTTGCATCTCCGCGCCCGACAGGGCCGGGTGACGGGGGGGTGCCCCGAGAGGCACTCTCGTCCCCCGGCCCTCGTCGCGCGCTCAGGCGGCAGCCTGGTCGGCGTCCGTCCGATACAGCCGACCGAGAGCGCGTTTCGCATGTGTCAGTCAGGTGTGTTGAGGGTGCGGCGTTGTTGGCGGGCGGCGGGGCCGCCTCAAGTGAGGCCGCCGAGCATGCCGGCGAGTTGTCGAGTGCGACCCGAGATGATGCAGAGTTGAGCCATCTGAGCACCCACACACCGTGGTCCTGCTCCCCGTTACCCAGTCCGCGAAACCGCCAATGTGTGTGCGCCTCCGTATTCCATGGAGGCGCCACCGTCCACCAGGGTGCAGCCGCTGGCCGGGCTCTCACTGAAGGCGATGACGTCGTCGAGGCGATCCCTGGCCCGGGTGAGCTGGCCGATCTGGTGGTCGATGCGGTCACGTTCGACGCGTAACAGGGCGCGGGACTGCGGGGTGTTCACTTTCGCGTCCACGCAGGGCAGCAGGTCGAGGATGGTCCTGCTGGGCAGGCCGGCGGCGTACAGCGTCTGGATCAGGTGCACGCGGTCGACGGCGCTGTCGGGGTAGTGGCGCTGACCACCACTGCTGCGCTCCGGGATCAGGAGGGCCTGTTCCTCGTAGTAACGCAGGGCCCGTACGGACACCCCTGACTTCGTGGCGAGTTCACCGATCCGCATGGTTCCTCCCTTGAGGGGTGACGCCGACCACATTCGACTTGTATCTCACGTCCACGTGAGGTTCTAGCGTAACTCGCGTACGGAGCCCCACCCCATCGGAGGAACTCATGCGGATCTCTGGTTCGATCGCGCTCGTCACCGGCGCCAACCGTGGCATCGGCCGGCATTTCACCGAGGAACTGCTCAAGCGAGGCGCGGCAAAGGTGTACGCCACCGCCCGCGATCCGGAGCTGATCGACACCCCCGGCGTCGAGAGACTGCGCCTGGACATCACCGACCAGGAGGCGATCGAAACGGTTGCCGCAGCGGCGCCCGACACCACCCTGCTGATCAACAACGCGGGGGTCAACACCTGGACGAACCTGGTCGACGGCGATCTGGCCAAGATCCGGTTGGAGCTCGCCACCCACTTCTACGGTCCACTCGGCATGGCACGAGCCTTCGCGCCGGTGCTCGCCGGCAACGGCGGTGGAGCGATCCTCAACGTACTCTCCGCGATGTCCTGGTTCTCCTACGACGGCGCCAACGCGTACGGCGTGGGAAAGGCAGCCGGCTGGAGCCTCACCAACGGAATCCGGATCGAACTGGCCGGACAGGGAACACTGGTGACCGGTCTGCATCTCGGCGCCGCCGACACCGACATGTCGGCCGGGTACGACGGCGACAAGATGGACCCTGCGGAGATCGTCCGGCTCGCCCTCGACGGCATCGAGGCCGGCAAACTGGAGGTCGTAGCCGACGAGTGGAGCGCCCACGTGAAGGCGTCACTCGCCGCGGACCCGAGCGCCTTCTACTACCTGGCTCCCGCAGCCGGCTGACGGGTGGACGATGATCCATCCGCCGGAATCGCGCGAGCGCTGGCCACCCGTCCGGAACACCCGAGAAACGGGGTAGTGGGCCGGCGGTGGGCTGGCATCCTGACGGTCGGCGTCCGGGGTGGCCGGGAGGTGGCCCCTTCCGGCCACCCGCCGGGCTACGCGGAGCCCTCGATGATTGAGGACGGGTCGGTGGCCGAGACAGTGCCCTCAGTAGAAGCGGACGTACGTCACCCCATCGAGATCATCGGCGTAGTAGCGGCTCATGACGTAGTCCTGCGTGAACCCCATTGCCTCGTAGAAGCCCCGACCAAGCAGGTT
This sequence comes from Micromonospora sp. NPDC050417, assembly GCF_044458865.1. Classification (NCBI taxonomy): domain Bacteria; kingdom Bacillati; phylum Actinomycetota; class Actinomycetes; order Micromonosporales; family Micromonosporaceae; genus Micromonospora; species Micromonospora sp. NPDC050417. The sequence goes on along the minus strand of NZ_JBITIH010000014.1, from coordinate 74,338 downwards.
GTCGACCGGGGTGTCCACGTGTACGCCGCGGGCGCCGTGCGAACGGAGATACCCCTCGGCCGCGGTGACCAACGCCCGGGCGACGCCGCCCCGACGGGCGCCGGGATCCACGGCCAGCCCGTGAATCTGACCCAACATGTTCCACCGTGCCAGCACTGCCGACACGTAACCGATCACGTGCCCGTCCGCTGTGGCGACGTAGACGCATCCGTCAGACGAAAGCGCCAACCGCGCCACCGCGCCGAGCTGCCCGTCGACGTAGCGCTGCTCCCAGCCGAGCGAACCCAACACAGCGCCCACTCCGGCGGTGTGGGCACTTTCCGCGTACTCGATGACCTGCACGGACCGGCAACCTCACTGATGTCGTGGCGGCCCGGAAACCCCGGATTCGACCACTGATTCGGACGTGACGACAACCGCAGCCGGTCAGGACGGCAGCGGCGGCAGCGGCCGCTCGTACAGCCACGCGGCGAACAGCCCATCAAGTGGCCGCGACGAGTGCCGCTGCGCCAAGGCGACAAACTCTCCGGTGGTCACCGTCGCGTGCTGGTGTGCCCGCGTCCACTCTCGGAGCAGGGCGACGAACGGCTCGTCACCGATGGCCAGGCGCAGGGCGTGCAGGGCGAGCGCGCCACGCTGGTACACCCGGTCGTCGAACATCCGCCGCACCCCAGGATCGGCTACCCGCAGGTCCTGGGGCAACGCCGCCACCATGGCCCACGACTGTGCCGCGTGCGCGCCGGCCGGTGCCCCGCCGGACAGTTCCGACCACAGCCACTCCGCGTACTTCGCGAACCCCTCGTTGAGCCAGATGTGGCGCCAGTCGGCGACGGTCAGGCTGTTACCGAACCACTGGTGCGCCAGTTCGTGGGCGACGAGTCGCTCGAACCCGCGCCGTCCGTCGACGTGGTTGGCACCGAAGACCGACAGACCGTGGGCCTCGACCGGCACCTCCAGGGCCTCGTCGACCACCACGACCGTGTACTCCCCGAACGGGTACGGGCCGAACAGGCGCTCGAACGTCGTCATCATCTCCGACTGTCGCCCGAAGTCGTGCCTGGCGGCGGTGAGCAGACGCGACGGTACGGCGGCACGCTGAGTGACCGGACCGGCATCGAAGCCGATCAGGTGATAACGTCCGATTTGGACGGTCGCGAGATAGCTGGACATCGGCGCGTTCTGCTCGTACACCCACGTGGTCGAGTGGGGTCCGGTCACGTGTGAGACGAGGGCACCGTTGGCGATGACGGAGTAGCGCGAGCCGGCGGTCACCGCGATCCGGTAGGTGGCCTTGTCGCCCGGGTGGTCGTTGCACGGAAACCAGGACGGTGCTCCCGTCGGCTGGCTCGCCACGAGTGCCCCGTCGTCGATCCGCTCCCACCCGAGGTCACCCCAGCGGGAGGGGATCGGTCGGGGTTCGCCGGCGTACCGCACCGTGACCGTGAACGGCGTGCCAGCGGGTAGCGGCGCCGCCGGCTTGATCCGCAGCTTGCCGGCATGGTGACGGTAGCGGACCTCCGCGCCGTCGACCAGGACCCGGTCGACCCGGAACCTGCCGAGGTCCAGGCTGAACTCCGTCAGGTTACGGTCCGTCGTCGCGGAGATCGTCGCCTGCCCGGAGAGCCGTCCGGGTCCGGTCCGGTAGTCCAGCTCAAGGTCGTAGTGGTCTGTCCGGTAGCCAGCGTTGCCGTGGTCGGGCAGGTACGGGTCCAGTGGGGTACCGCTGACCGACCCCCGTGAAAGGTGCCTCGCGCTCATCCCCGACGCGTCCCGCCCACCGCCCAGGCGGCAATCGGGTTGCCCAGCCAACGGCTTCCGCCCGGCACCGTCTCACCAGCCATGACGAGTGACGCCGGCCCGATCGTGGCGTGCTCCCCCACCGTCGCCCCGGGCAGCACGATCCCGTGCGGGCCGAGCGTCGCCCCCTCCCCGAGGGTCACCCGGTCCATACGCATGATCCGATCATGGAACAGGTGCGTCTGCACGACGCAGCCACGGTTGACGGCAGCGCCGTCACCGATCCTGATCAGGTCGGTCTCCGGCAACCAGTAGGTCTCGCACCACACCCCGCGACCGATCCGCGCGCCGAGGGAGCGCAACCAGAGGTTCATCAGCGGCGTGCCTCCGACCGCGCCGGCGAGCCACGGCACGGCGAGGACCTCGACGAAGGTGTCGGCGAGCTCGTTACGCCACACGAACCCGCTCCACAGCGGGCGCTCCCGGACCCGGAAAGCACCCACCAGCACCCACTTCGCCAAGGCGGCGACGACACCGGCGGCGAGACCGGCGGCAAGCAACAACGCACCGCCCGCGACGAGTGCGGCGACGTACCCGTAGCCGGCGGTGAGCACCTCGAACGCGGCGAGGGTCACGACGGCGAGCGCGACCGTACACATCACCGGGATGACGCGGCACAGTTCGACGAGGGCACGGGCCACCATCAACCGCGCCGGCGGCTCGAACGTCCGGCTCTGGTCACCCTGCTTCACCGTGCGCGGCAGCTTCATCGGCGGCATACCAAGGTACGAGCTGCCCGCCTTGGCCCCCTTCGGCGTGGCTGACAGCACGCCGACCAGCCCCCGCTTGGGTACGGCACGGCCGGGTGCGGTCATGCCCGAGTTGCCGAGAAACGCCCGCTTGCCTACCCGGGCGGCGCCGAGACGCAGCCAACCCCCACCCAGCTCGTACGAGGCGACCATGGTGTCGTCGGCGAGGAACGCGCCATCACCGATGGTGGTCATCGCGGGCAGCGCGAGCACGGTCGACGCCTCGACCCGACGCCCGACCCGCATACCCAGCGCACGCAGCCAGACCGGGGTGAACAGGCTCGCGTACAGCGGGAACAGGCCAACTCGCGCCAGGTTCATCAGGCGCTCGGTCGCCCACGCCTGCCATGCGACCCGGCTGTGTACGGGGTGGTAACCGGCGCGCAGACCGATGCTGAGCGCGCGTACGAACAGGAGGACGAGCAGTGCGTACGCGGCCATCCCCAGCACGGTGGCGAGCGGTACGCCGGCCAGTCCCCGGACAAGGGCGGTCTGGACGGTGGTGGCGCCACGCAGGAACCAGCCGAGCGTGAGCAGGCCCGGTACCGCCGCGATCATCGGCAGGAAGCCGAGGGCGAGCGAGGTCAGCCCGTACGCCAGGGCCCAGCGGCCGGCCCGGTCGGGGCGGCGCTGCGGCCAACGGCGTGCCGCCTTGCCGGATCGGGTCGCCGGGACGCCCGCCCAGCGCTGCCCGGCGGGCACCGAGCCCAGCACGCACGACCCGGGCGCGACCTCTGCCCGCTTGCCGATCCGCGCGCCGGGCATCAGCGTGCTGCGGGCGCCGACCGACGCATCGGCATCGATCCGAATCCGCCCGATATGGACGACGTCGCCGTCGACCCAGTAGCCGGACAGGTCGACCTCCGGCTCGATCGCGGCCCCCTGCCCCAGCCGGAGCATGCCGGTCACCGGTGGCAGGGAGTGCAGATCGACACCGGAGGCGATCTTCACACCAAGCGCCCGGGCGTAGTAGGTGTTCCACACGCCGGCGAGGTTGGTCGCGCCGCTCGCCGTCACAAGCCGCTCGGCAGCCCAGAGTCGCAGGTGGACGCCGCCGCCTCGTGGGTAACTGCCCGGTCGCAGACGGGACAGCAGCAGTCGGGCGCCGCCGGCCGCGATCGCGATCCGGCCCGGCGGACTGACGACCAGCAGCCAGCCGACCAGGACCCACCACCACGACACCGTGGGTGCCCACGGGTACGACCCGGAGAGGGCGAGTACCCCGTTGATCGCCGCCAGCGCCACGACCCAACGCAGCCCGACCACGCCGAAGAGCGGCAGCATCAGGAGGGTCTGCACGAGACCGGTACGTCTCGGCGTCGGGCGGACCGTGCGGGTGGGAGCCTGCGCGACCTGGAAGTCGTCGAGCCGACGCGCCAGCGCACGCAGCGTCGGATGCTGGTACACGTCACTCACCGACGCACCGGGGTAACGGTCCCGGAGCAACGTGAGCAGTTGCGCGGCGCTGAGGCTGGAGCCGCCGCCAGCGAAGAAGTCGTCGTCCGGCCCGCTCGGCGCGACACCGAGGATCTCGCCCCAGCACTCGGCCAACCAGGCCTCGGTGCCCTCCAGACGGAGGACGGCCGCAGTCGCCTCCAGTTCCGGCAACGGCCACGGCAACGCGGCGCGGTCGACCTTGCCCGACGTCCGGGTGGGCAGGGCCTCGACCGTGGCGATCAGCGGAACCAACGCGGCCGGTAACACGTCACGCAGCCGCTCCACCGCCGTCGCCTTGTCGAAGCCCTCCCCCGGTGCCGGCACGACGTATCCCACCAGGAGCTGGTTGCCGTGCCGGGCCACGCGTACCGCAGCCGCCGCCCCGGCGACACCCGGCAGCGCCTGCAACGCCGCGTCGACCTCCCCCAGTTCGATCCGGCGCCCGCCCAGCTTGACCTGTTCGTCGGCCCGGCCGACGAACAGGAGGCCCTCGGGTTCGGCGCGGACCAGGTCACCGCTGCGGTAGGCGCGCGGCCAGCCCAGTGCCGGTAGCGCGGTGAACTTCTCCGCGTCCTTGGCCGCGTCGAGGTAGCGGGCGAGCCCGACGCCCCCGATGACCAGCTCGCCGACCTCGCCCATGGGGACTACCTCGCCCCGGGCGTCCACGACCACCAACTCCCAGCCGTCGAGTGGCAACCCGATGCGGACCGGACCGTCGCCGGTCAGCCGCGCGGCGCAGGCGACCACCGTGGCCTCCGTGGGCCCGTACGTGTTCCACACCTCGCGGTCCTCGACCGCCAGTCGCTCGACAAGTTCCGGCGGGCATGCCTCGCCGCCGAAGATGAGCAGCCGTACGTTGTCGAGTGCCTCGACCGGCCACAGGGTGGCGAGTGTCGGAACGGTGGACACAATGGTGATCCGCTGCTCGACCAGCCAGGGTCCGAGATCCGTGCCCGTACGCACCAGCGAACGCGGCGCGGCGACCAGGCACGCGCCGTGCCGCCACGCCAGCCACATCTCCTCACAGGATGCGTCGAACGCGACCGAGAGCCCGGCGAGTACGCGGTCACCGGGCCCGATCGGCTCGTCGAGCAGGAAGAGCCCCGCCTCGGCGTCGACGAACGCGGCAGCGGCGCGGTGGGTCACCGCGACGCCCTTCGGTCGCCCCGTCGATCCGGAGGTGAAGATGATCCAGGCGTCGTCGTCGGGACCCGGGCGGCGTGCCTGCCCGCCAGGCGCGTGGCGTGCTACCAGCGTCTCGTCGGGGCCGATGACGGCGCACACGTCCGCTTCGGTGAACACCAGCTCGGCCCGTTCGTCCGGGTCGTCCGCGTCCACCGGCACGTACGCCGCGCCGGCGGCCAACACGGCGAGGATCGAGACGTACAGGCCGACAGTGCCCGAGGGTGCCCGTACGCCGACCCGGTCCCCCACACCGATCCCCGTCAGGACCATCCGTTCGCGCAACTCGTCGACGCGGGCTTCGAGATCGCGGTAGCTCAACAGCGTGGCCCCGTCGTCGACAGCCGGCGCGTGCGGATGCCGACGCGCGGTCTGGCTGAGGATGTCGAGCAACGTACGAGCGGTCGGCGCGGCCTGTCCGGGATACACCGCCAGCGGCACGTCGGGCGCGACCGTCGGTGCGACGATTCCTGGGCGGAGCGCTTCGCCCGTACCGGCGGAGAGCGCCTCGACCGGGCCGGCGGCAGGCGCCTCGACCGGGCCGGCGGCAGGCGCCTCGACCGGACCGATCAGGGCGCCTGGGTTCTCGGTCCGATCATCGACGCCTGCCAGGTACACGCGCATGCTCCACCCTCCGACGAACCTGAACTGCACCCGCGTGGCGAAGGCGTTCCCAGCCCATCGGCTACCCGGCTCAAGGTCAACGTGGCGATCCGCACGATGGCAACGCCTGCGGCGTGTCAGGAACTCGGCGCATCGATTCTCAGGTCGCGGGGACGGCGCGACCACCGGCCGAAAAGCTTAACGCGAAGCGGGTCTTCTTCGCGCCGCCAGCGGCAATCCGGTGCCCGTTATCACACGGCCGAACTGCCCATCAGGGCCTGTGGCCGGGCGAACCGCCGCCAGCGCGGATCCGTACCCGACACGGAGGCAGGCGGCGTGTCGGCGACCAGTGTGCTGGCATCACCGGGGTTCAGCACAGGAAGATCGGGTTGCTGAGCGCCGCCATGTGCCAATCGGTTGGCGTACCTCGATACGGACGAACGCCGATTCCCGCGCGGTGGTGCGCCATCCGACGACGCCTGATCCATCGCTGGGCAGGGCTTCGCGGTACGCCTTGCCTCGATCGGTGTGGAAGCTGGCCGTGCCTGACGGCACGCCGCGTACGTCCACCCGCATCACCGCCGGCTCGTCGCAGGTCTTCAGCCGCCCGCTGATCCCGGCGTCGCGAACACCGGCGGAGACGGTGAAGGACAGCTCGATGGCGACCGACTCGGTGATCCAGCTCCGGCCAGCCCCGGATGCCGGCGAGGATCGTGTCCGTGCTGAGCTCGTCGGCCAGCACGACAGTGTGCGGTACGCCCAACCGGTCCTTCAGGTGGACGTCGCTGTTGCCCGTCGCCAGGCGCTGTCCATGGTGGATGCCGGTGGCGAGGCCACGTCCCCACTCGGCCAGGGCCCCCTCGTTGTTGGCGTTCCAGGCCGCTCCGAGCGGGCCCCGGTCGCCGTGCATGTCGGACGTGTTGTGCTCGGTGATCGCCATGAAGTCCAACCCGACCTCACAGGCACTGGCCGCGCAACGGAGGGCTCTGGTCTTGGAAGCTCGTGGCGGTACCCGGCGGCGGAGGCTCAGGCGGGGGCCGGCGGTCCCGCCGGGTGCGGTCCCCCGGACGCGATCGGTGTCGGGCGCGGTGGATCGACCGGCCCGGGTAGTGCCGCGGCGATCAGGATGCCGGCTGTCAGGGCCACGACGGTCGCGCCGGGGACAACCGAGATGCCGTCGGCCGGAGAGTTCGTACCCGCGAGGGTGAAGAGCATCGACGAGCCGAACATGGAGAACAGCAGGCCAGCGAAGACCACCGGCACGGTGACGAGGGCGCCGCCGACGGCGGAGAGCGCCGACCAGAGCACGACGGTACGGCGCCGTCGGCCCGTGGAGGACCGCGTCGAGGCGGCGCCGGTACGCCGGCAGACCGCATCCGATTCGCGACGCACCGTCGCGGGGATTCGCGGGGATCCACCCCGCGCGCGACTCCCGGTCGCCCATGGCAGCTCTCCGCAGTCACCGGTTGTCGGAAAGTTTCCGGGAACGGCTCGACCGCCGGCAGCGTGCTGACCTCACGTGTCGACAACGACAGATGACACCGGACTGCGCCTCGGACCACGTGGCAGCGATGTGGACACTCAAGGGCATCCCAGGCATCGAACCGTTGCCGCTATCGATGGCCCCCAAGTTCAATGATCGCCGGGCGGCGATCGGCAAGAAATGCCGAAAACTTCCGGAAACATGTTGACGCACACCAGGGTCTTGCTCGACTCTTGGACATACCGAGACATCCGTGATCATCAATTTGGTCGCTCCACCACCCCACCGGAAGGAGAGCCCTAGTGGTCATCAGCTCGGGCCGCTCGAAGATCCGATCGTCAGTCGTCCTGCTGGCTGTCGCGGCACTCGCGGTCACCGGAGCGGTAACCGTAGTAGCGAGAACCACCACCGCCCAGGCCGCCACCGACAGCCTCGTGGCCGCCGCGGCCGTGGAAGACGAGGGCGCCGACTGCCCGGTGCCCGGCTCGGTTCCCCTGACCGCCAACTCCAGGCTTCCCGATCCGTTCAGGAAGGTGAATGGGACACGCATCTCCGCCAAGTCCGAATGGCGCTGCCGGCGCGCAGAAATCAAGGAACTGGCGGAGAGGTACGTCTACGGCGACAAGCCCAGAAAGCCGGCAACCGTCACGGGTACGGTCTCGAATACCAGCATCACCGTGAGTGTGACGGACAATGGCAGGAGTTCCAGTTTCTCCGCAGGTGTTCAACTGCCGAGTGGGTCCGGCCCCTTCCCGGCCGTCGTCGTCCTGGGTGGACTCGGCGCGGACACAGCCACCATCAGGGCCGCTGGTGCCGCCATCATCAGCTACGACCCCCTCGCGGTCGGCCGAGAGGGCACGCCGCGCAACAACAAACAAGGCGCGTTCTACAGCATCTACGGCGCATCGAGCAGCACCGGTCTGCTCGCCGCCTGGGCATGGGGCGTGAGCCGAATCATCGACGTCCTCGAACAGTCGGGCGGCAACATTCTCAGAGCGGATGCGACTGGCGTCACGGGATGCTCGCGCTACGGAAAGGGCGCCTTCGCGGTCGGTGTGTTCGATCAGCGCATCGCCTTGACCATGCCGATCGAGTCCGGAAGCGCCGGCGCTCCGATCTTCCGTGGGATCGCCGGGGAGTCCGGTGCCCAGCCTCTGAGCAGTGCCTACGGGGAGCAGCCCTGGCTGGGCGACGCGTTCAGTTCCTTCACCGGCAACCCGAACACGTTGCCCGTGGACACGCACGAAATGGTGGCCATGGTCGCGCCACGAGGACTGTTCATCATGGAGAACCCGCACATCGACTGGTTGGCCGCGCGATCCGGGAGTGTGGCGGCCCTGGGCGGAGCGGAGGTCTACAGGGCACTCGGCGCGGGGGACAACATCACCTACTGGTCCGATGTCCAGGACGGCACCCACTGCGCCTCCCGGACCGAATGGCGGACCCCGTTGCAGCAGAACATCCAAAAATTCCTGCTGAAGACGGGCAACGCTCCTGGGACGATCAGGATCTCAAGCAGGAAGGCGGGCAACCTGGCTGAATGGCGGGACTGGCAGACGCCCACCCTCTCCGACGGCCCGACCACGCCGCCACCCACAACCACACCGCCACCCACAACTCCGCCGCCGACCACACCGCCACCCACGACTCCGCCGCCGACCACACCGCCACCCACGACTCCGCCGCCGACCACCCCACCCGCCGGTAGTGGCTGCTCGGCCTCGGTGTCGATCAACCAGTGGACGGGTGGTTTCGTCGCCACGGTACGGGTCACCGCCGGCTCCGCGCCGGTCAACGGCTGGACGGTCTCCGTGCCCCTGCCGTCGGGCGTCAGCGTCACCAACGCCTGGAACGCCAACCGCAGCGGAAACACCGGCACGGTTCAGTTCACCAATGTCAGTTACAACGGCTCCATTGCCGCCGGGCAGTCGACCGAGTTCGGCTTCCAGGGCACCGGTACGGGCACCGGAATAACCCCTACCTGCTCCGCCAGGTAGTCGTCCCTGGTCGGCGCGAGAGACCGGTGTAGGGGCAACGAGCCTCCACACCGGTCCAGCCCTTCCCGGGCTCACCCGCCGCAACGGGTGCGAGCGACTCTCAGACCAGCAGCGCGGGTCTCATCTCCGCACCCAGATTGATCCCGCCGACCACCTGTCCGCTGGCGGGGTCGTAGACGTCGATGGTGTTGTTGCGTCGCATCAGATGCCGGGCCGGGGGCGGCAGCGGAGGCGGTTCCTCCATGGCCGCGCGGAGCTGTTGGGCGGTGGAGATCAGCCGGTGGGCCAGCGAGGCACCGTCGACGTCCACCCGGACACGGCCGTACTCCCAACCAGCGGCGGTAAGGTCGAGCACCTCGAACACGTGCGCCAGCAGCGGATACGGGTCAGCCATCCGTACCAGCCGGGGCGCCCGCGCGCCGACAACCGTGACGGCTGCGGCCACCTGCACGTACGGGTGGAAGCCACACGGCAATGCGAACAGTGGATACCGCAGCTGCGGCCCGGCCACCTCCCACAACGGCCGATAGTTCCGGCGGTCGACCTCGAATCGATGACCGCTGCGCCGGTACAGGTCGGCAACCTGGGCGTGGAGTTCCTCGTGCGCCTGGTCGGCGAACTCACTGACGATCCTGGCCGCTACGGCCACACCGTCGTCGCCCTCCAGCAGCCGCGTCACCGTGTCGGCCTGCTCGGCGAACCGGACCTGCACGCCTGGGCCGAACCGGTGCCGGACGTCCTGAAGCAGTGACTCCTGCCGGCTCGGATCGTGCTCGACCTGTCTTCTACCGAGCAGAGACCGGAACCACCGCATGTCGCCTCGTTTCAGCAGCCGCCTGAGAACCCGGCCATGCTAACTGAGTGACCGATCGACGATGGTGTCGGACCGTGCCGCCTGGTGGGAAGAGAACGCCCGTCGCCGCCCTGCTCCACATCCGCCCCACCGGGCCCGCCGACCGGCGCCGACACCCGGTGGGGCGACGGCGTACGTCAGGCACGGGCGACCGCGATCAGGTGGCTGCTCGCGCCGAGCAGGCTCGGCTCGCTCTCCACCCGACGGAGCATCTCCAGCAACAGGGCGGTCCGTTCCGGATCGGCCAGGATCCCGCCCAACCCTGGGCCGACCTGCCAGACCGGGCCCTCCACCGCGACGATCCGCTCGACGACCAGGCCCGCCTCCGTCACCTCGGCGGCGACCTCCGCCGGGTGGTGGAAGTAGGCGCTGGTGAACCAGGTCCGCTCCGGGTCGGCGCCGCGACGTACGCCACCGAGGTGAACCCCGCCGGCGAGCACGTGCTCAACCAGCGGCCGGAACCCCGGATCGTCGAAGAAGCCGTGCACGAAACCGTCGAAGAGCGACGCGTACCTGCTGATCAACGCCGCCGCCACCACACCCCCGGGGCGGACCACACGCCGCGCCTCCCGCCACGCCAACACCCGCTGCTCCCGCTCCAGGAGGTGGTAGAGCGGACCGAGCAGCAGCACCGCGTCGACACTCGCGTCAGCCTCGGACAACGAACGGGCGTCCCCGAGCGCGGCGGTCACACCGGACCGGGCAGCCGCCGCGGCCACGTGCTCGGGCACCGGATCGACCACGTGCACCCGGTAGCCGGCGTCGGCGAGCGGCGCCGCGTACACGCCGGTGGCGCCGCCGACATCCAGGATCTCGGCCGGCGGGTCCGGCAACACCCGGGTCAGCACGTCCCAGGTGCGCAGGAACTCCAGTCGACCCTGCCCCTCGGCGAGGCGGTCACGTTCGCCACCGCGCCGGTAGTACTCCGCGATCTCGTCAGACAACATCCGTCGATGCTCCAGCCCGTGCCGGACCATCGGCAATCGATAATCACGCCCCGAACACCCCCGCGTGGCCGCTCCGATCAGGGCCGACGCGCCGAGCGGTCGCTTCCGCGCGGGTCGCCGTTCGGGCTAGTCTGCCGGGACGGCCATGCCATCGGGCACCTTCCTCACGGCGGAACAGGGACACCTTGAGTAGTCGGTTCGAGGAACTTGCCTGGCGCGAGACACCGATGGGTGCGATCAGCCTGCGCCGACGGCGGGACCCGGGCCTCCAGGTCGACGTCTACGAGGTCAAACTCGACGACGAATACCTCATGTCGAGCCTCTTCAACGTCGCCGAGATCGCACTCGCCCGCCTCGGGCTGGCGGAGCTGTCCGGCAAGGAACTGGACGTCGTCGTCGGAGGGCTCGGGCTCGGTTACACCGCGCAGGCGGCGTTGCAGGATCCGCGCGTACGGTCGTTGACGGTGGTCGAGGCCCTCGATGACGTGATCGGGTGGCATCGGGACGATCTGTTGCCGTACACCGCCGGGCTCGCCGCCGACCCACGCTGCCGGCTGCGTCAGGGCGACTTCTTCGCCCTTGCCGCGGGCGGCGCCGGCTTCGACGACACCGCGCCGGGGCGCCGATTCGACGCGATCCTGGTGGACATCGACCACACGCCCCGGCACCTGCTGCATCCCAGCCACGGCGCGTTCTACCAGCCGGCCGGGCTGCGCCGGCTGGCGCACCACCTGCAACCGGCCGGAGTCTTCGCACTCTGGTCCGACGATCCGCCGGAGGCGGAGTTCATGGACGCGTTGACGCAGGTCTTCCCGACCGTGCGGGCCGAGGTCGTGGCGTTCCCCAACCCACTGCACGGTGGCGAGTCGACCAACACCGTCTACGTCGCGAAGGCGTAGCTCCCAGGCCGGGACTGCGGAGGCGGCGGTCCCTCCTGAACGGACGCCGGATGGTCTGTCGTCGACGTTCTGTTCGCATCGCCCCGCATTCGCGATGTGACCCGGTCCACCTTGAACACGTTCAACACGTGTCGTACGCTCAGCGGGCCACAATCTGAACGCGTTCAAGAAGGGCGTCAAACGTGGACATCAAAGTGTGGATGTACCTCGTCTACCTCGCGATCAGCATCGGCCTCACCGTCTGGGTGGCCAGCACGTTGTCCCGCAACGGGCTGGTGTTCCTGGCCGAGGTCTTCCACGACAGCGGCCTCGCCAAGGCCGTCAACAGTCTGCTCGTGGTCGGCTTCTACCTGCTCAACCTCGGTTACGTCACGGTCGCGATGAAGTACAGCGGCCACATCGGCTCGACCAGTCAGGCGATGGAGACACTGTCGAAGAAGATCGGCCTGGTGCTGCTCGTACTGGGCGCTCTGCACTTCTTCAACGTCTTCGCACTGAACCGCTACCGGCGGGGCCGGCTGCGCCAGAACGCACCACACCCGCCACTGCCGCCGGCCGGACGACTGCCGCTGGCACCCCCGACCGGCCCGTTGCCGCCAGCACCGGCGTGACAACGCCAGCAGCCGCCGATCCCACCGGTCACGGGGCCGGTGGGATCGGCATGTTCACCGTCCTCTACGACGCGCACTGCCGACTCTGCCGGTCGGCCCGACGCTGGCTGGAGTCGCGCGCCCAGTACGTACCGCTGGAGTTCCTGCCGGCCGGCTCGACCGACGCCCAGCGGCGCTTTCCGGGCCTCGACCACGACGCGACGCTGCGCGACATCACCGTCGTCGCCGACACCGGCGACGTGTACGTGGGCGACGGCGCCTGGCTCGCCTGCCTCTGGGCGCTGGTCGACTACCGGGCGACCGCCGACCGGCTGGCCCGGCCACACCTGCTACCGCTGGCCCGACGGGTCGTCGCCAGCGCGGCTGCCGTGCGCGAACGGCACCGGGACCCGAGATACGGTGACGACGATGACCGAGCAGACTGCACCGACGACCGCTGCGGCTGAACCGACGACGGTACGGGGTGAGCAGACCCGACAACTGATCCTCGACACCGCGATGCGGCTGTTCCGGGAGCGCGGGTACGCCCAGACGACCATGCGGGCCATCGCCAAGGAGGCCAACGTCGCGGTCGGCAACGCCTACTACTACTTCGGCTCGAAGGAACACCTGATCCAGGAGTTCTACCGTGGCACCCAGGTCGAACACGCCGCCGCGGCAGCCGGAGTGCTCCGTCGCGAGGTCGACTTCGCCGCCCGGCTGCGCGGCGTACTGCACGCCGGGGTCGACGTACTCGGCCCGTCGCACGCGTTCGCCGCGACCTTCTTCAAGACCGCGGCGGAACCGACCTCACCGCTGAGCCCGTTCTCGGCGGAGTCGTCCGAGCCCCGTGCCGCCGCGATCGGACTGTTCCGGGAGGTGCTGGCCGGATCCACCGTGAAGGTCGACCCGGAACTCCGACCCGAACTGCCGGAACTGCTCTGGCTGGCGTACCTGGGGGTGATCCTCTACTGGGTGCACGACCGGTCACCCGGGCAGACGAAGACCCGGGCCCTGATCAACGGCGCGGTGCCGCTGATCGACCGGTTGGTCGCCCTCTCCCGGCTACGGGTGCTCCGACCGGTGACCCGTGAGGTGCTCGACCTCATCCGTACGCTCCGGCACTGACCCGGGCGCGTTAGGAAGGGCCCCTTCCGCTACCAAAAGCGATAACAAGGGGCCCTTCCTTTCCCAGGGGGGGCGGGTTTGTTAGTGGGTGAAGGAGCGGGCGATGACCATCCGCTGGATCTGGTTGGTCCCCTCCACGATCTGCAACACCTTGGCCTCACGGAAGAATCGTTCCACCGGGTGGTCCGCGACGTAGCCGGCACCGCCGAGCACCTGCACCGCGTCCGTGGTCACCCGCATCGCCATGTCGGTGGCGAAGAGCTTCGCCTTGGCCGCCTCGATCCGGTACGGCCGACCCGCGTCCCGCAGCCGGGCCGCGGCGAGGGTCAGCGCCCGCGCCGCCGCCACCTGGGTCGCCATGTCGGCGAGCAGGAACCCGATCCCCTGGAAGTCGATGATGGGCTGGCCGAACTGTTCCCGCTCCCGCGCGTACGCCAGCGCGTAGTCCAGGGCGCCCTGGGCGAGCCCGACCGCGCAGGCGGCGATGCCGAGCCGACCCGAGTCCAGCGCGGCCATGGCGATCCGGAACCCGGCCCCCTCCTCCCCGATCAGACGCTCGGCCGGCACCCGGGCGGAGTCGAAGACGATCTGGGCGACGGGCGAGGAGCGCAGCCCCATGGTCCGCTCCGGCAGCTGCGGTTCGATGCCGGTGGTGCCGGCGGGGGCGAGCAGACAGGAGATGCCGCCGGCACCCGGGCCGCCGGTGCGGCAGAAGACGTTGTAGAAGTCGGCGCTGGTGGCGTGCGTGATCCACGCCTTGGTGCCGGTGACCCGATAGTGCTCACCGTCGCGGACGGCGCGGGTGGTCAGCGACGCGGCGTCCGAACCGCCCTGCGGCTCGGAGAGGCAGTACGCACCCAGCAGTTCGCCACCGATCATCTCCGGTAGGAGCTTGCGCTGCTGTTCGGTGCCGTACGCGGCGGTCGGGTAGCAGGAGAGGGTGTGCACGCTGACTGCCTCGGCGACGGCGAGCCAGCGGCTGGCGAGGATCTCCAGGGCCTGCAGGTAGACCTCGTACGGCTGCTCGGCGCCGCCGTACTCCTGCGGGTAGGGCAGGCCGAGCAGCCCGCTGCGGCCCAGGGTGCGCAGGACCTCCCGGGGAAACTCGGCCCGGGACTCGAAGTCCGCCGCTCGGGGGGCGAGTTCCCGGTCGGCCAGCTCGGTCACCAGGTCGAGCAGTTCGTGGGCCTCGTCGCTGGGCAGGATCCGGTCGACCGTCATAGCTCCACCAGCTCCGTCGGTACGGTGTTGAGTCGTTCGACGCCGTCGGCGGTGCAGACGACGATGTCCTCGATCCGGGCACCGTGCCGCCCGGATCGGTAGATGCCCGGCTCGATGGAGAACGCCATCCCCACCTCGAGTGCCCGGTCGTTCCCGACGACCAGGTACGGGTCCTCGTGCCCGTCCAGCCCGATGCCGTGCCCGGTACGGTGCAGGAACTCCGGCCCGTAGCCGGCGTCGGTGATCAGGTCCCGGGCGGCGGCGTCGACCGCCTGCGCCGGTACGCCGGGCCGGACGGCCGCGACCGCGGCGTGCTGGGCGGCGTGCAGCACCTGGTAGTAGGCGACGAAGTCGGCCGGCGCGGTGCTGCCGAGGATGTAGGTACGGGTGGCGTCGGAGCAGTAGCCGGTCGGCATGGTGCCGCCGATGTCGACCACCACCGGATCGCCGGCCTCGATCCGCCGGTCGGAGGTGGTGTGGTGCGGGCTGGCGCCGTTGGGGCCGGAGGCGACGATGACGAAGTCGACGCTCGCGTGTCCGGCGGCCCGGATCGCGTCGGCGATGTCGGCGCCGACCTCCGCCTCGGTACGCCCCGGTCGCAGCCACCGCGACATCCCGGCGTGCACCGAGTCGATCGCCGCGCCGGCCTCGCGCAGTGCGGCCACCTCGACCGGCGACTTGCGCAGCCGCAGCTCCCGCAGCACCTCCCCGGCCAGCCGCTGGGTGGTGTCGGGCAGCGCGGCCCGCAGTGCCAGGACCTGTTCGGCCCACATCCGGTTCCCCAGGCCGACGGAGCCGACCGGGCCGCCGAGTGCGCGGACGACCAACGGGTAGGGGTCGGTGCCGTCGCTGTGCTCGACGATCCGTACGCCGGTGCCGGATGCCGGTGACGCCTCGGCCGCCGGCCGCTCCAGGGCCGGTACGACCAGCGTCGGTTCGCCTCGGGCGGGCAGCACCAGGCAGGTGAGCCGCTCCTGTGCGTGGGCGTGGTACCCGGTCAGGTAGCGCAGGTCGGAGCCGGGGGTGATCAGGAGGGCGTCCAGCCCGGCGCGGGCGGTGGCCCGCTGCGCGGCGGCGAGCCGCTGTGGTGGGTAGAGGTCGTCTGTGCGCACACCCACAGCTTAACGGTCGTTCGGGTGAGCGCCGTCACCCGAGGAGGTCACATCGGGTGGATACCCCGGGTGACCTCCCTCGAACGGCCGGCGTCGCCCAGTACGTCGGTGTGGTCGACAAACTGGTCCACCGCACCCACCAGCGGCCGTGCCCGCAGCTCCGGGTCGGTGACCGCCGCACGCGGGGCATTCCGGGTACGAAGTCCATTGACACCGCGTGCCGCCTAGGCTGGCCGGCATGACTATGGAATACGTTCGGCTCGGCGCCACCGGCTTGCGGGTCTCGCGGATCTGTCTCGGCATGATGAGCTACGGATCCCCCACCTGGCGGGACTGGGTGCTCGACGAGACCGGCGGCGAACCGCTGGTCCGGCGTGCGGTCGAGCTGGGTGTCACCTTCTTCGACACCGCCGACGTCTACTCCCTCGGCGCCAGCGAGGAGGTCACCGGCAGGCTCCTGGGCAAGCTCTTCGACCGGCGCGACGACTACGTGCTGGCCACCAAGGTCTACAACCAGATGAGTGACGGCCCGAACGACCGGGGGCTGTCCCGCAAGCACATCATGGCCTCGATCGACCACTCGCTGCGTCGTCTCGGCACCGACCACGTCGACCTCTACCAGACCCACCGCTGGGACTACGACACCCCGATCGAGGAAACCATGTCGGCGCTGCACGACGTGGTCCGCGCCGGCAAGGCCCGCTACCTCGGCGCGTCGAGCATGTACGCCTGGCAGTTCGCCAAGGCGCAGCACGTCGCCGAACGCAACGGCTGGACCAAGTTCAGTTCCATGCAGCCGCACTACAACCTCGTCTACCGGGAGGAGGAGCGGGAGATGCTGCCGCTCTGCCTCGACCAGGGCGTCGGCATCATCCCGTGGAGCCCGTTGGCGCGTGGCCTCCTGGCCGGCACCCGTGGCCGGGGCGACGACCGGCGGACCACCCGGGCGCACTCGGACAGCTTCGGCGACACGCTCTACGACGAGTCCGACTTCGCCGTGGTCGACGTCGTCAACCGGATCGCCGAACAACGTGGCCTGCCGTCCGCGCAGGTGGCCCTCGCCTGGCTGCTGCACCAGCCGGCGGTGACCGCCCCGATCGTCGGTGCCACCAAGCCGGGCCACATCGAGGACGCGGTCGCCGCCGTGGGGATCGCCCTCGACGACGACGAACGCGCCGCGCTGGAGGCTCCGTACCGGCCGCATCCGGTACGCGGTCACTCCTGACGTACCGCCTACGCGACTCGTGCCGGGGCGTCGGCTCCGGCACGAGTCGCGACTGTGCCAGGCTGTCGTACGTGACCGACCGACGCCCCCTGCTCCTCGTCGACGCGCCAAGCCTCTATTTCCGGGCCTACTTCGGCATTCCGGAGTCGGCGGCCCGTGCTCCGGACGGCAGCCCGGTCAACGCCGTCCGGGGTTTCCTGGACATGCTCGCCACGCTCGTCCGCAGCCGCCGGCCGGATCGGCTCGTCTGCGCCCTGGACTCCGACTGGCGGCCGGCCTGGCGGGTGGCGCTGCTTCCCTCGTACAAGGCGCACCGGGTCGCACCGGCCGGCGGCGAGGTGGTGCCGGACACGCTGGTCCCCCAGGTGCCGCTGCTGCTCGACGTGCTGGCCGCGATCGGCATTCCGGCGATCGGCGCCGACGGGTACGAGGCGGACGACGTACTCGGAACCCTCGCCGCCACCCAACCGGGACCGGTCGAGGTGGCCTCCGGTGACCGGGATCTGTTCCAACTCATCGACGACGCCACCCCGGTGCGGCTGCTCTACTGCGGCCGGGGGGTGGCCAAGCTGGAGGACTGCGACGACGCCGCCGTACGTGCCAAGTACGGCGTGCCAGCCGCCGGCTACGCCGACTTCGCCGCGCTGCGCGGCGATCCGAGCGACGGCCTGCCCGGGGTTGCGGGGGTCGGCGAGAAGACCGCCGCCCGACTCATCGAGCGGTACGGCAGCCTCGCCGGAATCCTGGCCGCGTTGGACGACCCGACGTCCGGTTTCGCCCCGGGCCTGCGGACGAAGCTCGTCGCCGCCCTGGACTACCTGGCGGTCGCGCCCCAGGTGGTACGGGTCGCGCAGGACGTGGCGCTGCCTGCCCTCGACACCCGGCTGCCGAGCGTTCCGGTCGACCCGGACCACCTGTTCACGCTTGCCGAGAAGTGGAACCTCGCCGGTTCCTGCCGCCGTCTGGTCGACGCCCTAGCCGCCACCACCTGACCCCCGCCGCCTCCCCGTTACCGCCACGGGAACGGCGATGCGGCGCCCGTCGCGAGGATCGGGCCCGTGCCGGCGATCGCCGGTACGGGCCCCGTCAGCGGTGGTCTACCAGCCGGCCGGGAGTGACCGGAGAGCTGACCGCCCGGTCACGCTGCCGCGTGATACGCGAGAACTCCTCGGTTTATCGCCACCATCGCCTGACGGGCGGTCGCCCGCAGCTCGGCGCTGGCGCCGGCCGCGTTGGAGAGCTGGCCAAGCAGGTCGACAACCTGCCGGGTCCAACGGACGAAGTCGCCGGCAGGCATGTCGCCGTCGAGGTTGTGCCCGCTGCCCAGCACCTTGGTCAGAGCCTCGCCCCTGGCCCACCGGTAGATCGGCCAGGCGAACCCCAGATCCGGCTCACGGGTCGATTCCAGTCCTCGGGACGCCTCGTCGGCTTCCAGCTCACTCCAGAGCTGCAGGGTGGCGTCGACGGCGTCGGAAACACCGCCGCGCGGCAGCGAGGCCCGCTCCTCACTGTCCCGCCGTGCCTCGAACACCACCACCGAGACCGCTGCCGCCAGTTCGGCCGGGGCGAGACCGTCCCAGATTCCACGGCGTAGGCACTCGGCGACCAGGAGGTCCGCCTCGGTCCAGATCCGACCGAGCATCCGGCCGGCGTCGGTCACCTCGCCGTCCGCGGTCAGGTAGCCACGAGCGGCGAGCAGGCCACAGATCCGGTCGAAGGTACGGGCGAGCGAGCCGGTCCGGCCGGCCACCCGCTCACGAAGCTCGTCGGTGTCCCGCTCCAGCCGGCGACGACGCTCGGCCCAACGGGCGTGCTCCTCCCGATCGTTGCAGGCATGGCAGGGGTGCCGACGTAGTTCGGCCCGCAGTTGCGCCAACCGGTCGTCCTCGCCCGCGCCGCCACGTCCCCGGGCGCCCCGCCGGGAACGGCGGTCCAGACCAAGGCTGTTCAGTTCCGCACCGAGGTCCCGACGCGCCGCCGGCGAGCGGTGGTTGAAGTTCTTCGGCACCCTGATCCGGGCCAGCACCTCGGCCGGCGTCGTGAAGTCGGCCGGGGTGACCCGGCCGGCCCACCGGTCCTGGGTGAGCACCAACGGACGGGGCTCGCCGAATCCGGGGGCGCCCGGTTCGAGCACCACCGCGAGCCCGGCCCGACGGCCGGTCGGCACCCGGATGACGTCACCCACCCGCAACCGCTCCAGCGCGGTTATCGCGGCGTTGCGGCGCTGGGTCTGCCCCTGGCGGTTGAGCGCCCGTTCCCGCTCGCCGATCATCGATCGGAGCGAGAAGTACTCGTCGAAGTCGCCGTGGTGGCAGTGCGCCTCGGCCGCGTACGCCTCCATCGTCTCCACGTTGCGCTGCACCTGCCGGGCGAGGCCGACCACCGACCGGTCCGCCTGGAACTGCGCGAACGACGACTCCAGCAGCACCCGTGCCGGCTCGGCGCCGACCGAGCCGACCAGGTTGACCGCCATGTTGTACGACGGCCGGAAGCTCGAACGGAGCGGATAGGTCCGGGTGGACGCCAACCCGGCCACCTGCCGGGGATCCACCTCCGGCGACCAGACCACCACCGCGTGCCCTTCGACGTCGATGCCACGGCGCCCGGCCCGTCCGGTGAGCTGCGTGTACTCCCCCGGCGTCAGCTCCACGTGGGCCTCGCCGTTGAACTTCACCAGCCGCTCCAGCACCACGCACCGAGCCGGCATGTTGATACCCAGCGCCAGGGTCTCGGTAGCGAAGACCGCCTTGACCAGCCCTCGGACGAAAAGTTCCTCGACCACCTCCTTGAAGGCGGGCAGCATGCCGGCGTGGTGGGCGGCAAGCCCGCGCTCCAGCCCGTCGAGCCACTCCCAGTAGCCGAGCACCGCAAGGTCCTCGCCGGGGATGCTGGTGATCCGCCCCTCGACCACCCGACGGATCTCGACCCGCTCCTCCGGCGTAGTCAGCCGCAGTCCGGCGGCGAGGCACTGCTGGACCGCCGCGTCACAGCCCGCCCGGCTGAAGATGAACAGGATCGCCGGCAGCAGTTCCTCCCGTTCCAGCCGCTCGACGATCTCGTGCCGCAACGGGCCGCGCCACCGTGGTCCCCGGCCGCCGCCGCGCCCCCAGCCCGGCCCGTGGGTACGGCCGTCGCCGAGTTCGAGCCGACGCAGCATCTCCCGGGTGTAGCGGAGCAGTTCGGGGTGGACGTCGTGCTTACGCGCCGCGTCCGCGTCGTGGAAGAGGTCGAAGTTGCGCCGGCCGACGAGCATGTGCTGCCAGAGCGGGACCGGACGGTGCTCGCTGACCACCACCTCGGTCTCGCCCCGTACGGTGACCAGCCAGTCGGCGAACTCCTCGGCGTTGGAGACGGTGGCCGAGAGCGACACCAGGGTCACCGACTCCGGCAGGTGGATGATCACCTCTTCCCAGACCCCGCCCCGGAACCGGTCGGCGAGGTAGTGCACCTCGTCCATCACCACGTAGGCCAGGCCGGCCAGGGTCGCGGAGCCGGCGTAGAGCATGTTGCGTAGTACCTCGGTGGTCATCACCACCACCGGGGCGTCGCCGTTGATCGCGTTGTCGCCGGTGAGCAGGCCGACCTTGTCGGCGCCGTACCGGTCGACCAGGTCGTGGTACTTCTGGTTCGACAGCGCCTTGATCGGCGTGGTGTAGAAGCACTTCCGTACCGGCCCGGCTTCTGTGATCAGCGGGAAACCGTCGTCGGTGACCGGGTCACCATCGAGGTCGGGGCCGTCCACGCTCACCACCGTCGGGCGGTCGCGCAGCGCCAGGTGGACCGCGAACTCGCCGACCACGGTCTTGCCGGCACCGGTCGGGGCGCAGACCAACACACCGCTGCCCCGCTCCAGCGCCTCGCACGCCGAGCGCTGGAAATCATCCAGATCAAACCCTAGGTCAAGGGCGAACTCGTGCAACGCGGGAAAGTTGTTGACCTGCGCGGCCCGGCGGCGCGCCGCTGCGTACCGCTCGGCGGGGCTCGACATAGGGTCAAGATTAGTGCGTGGCTACGACGCACGGTTGGTGAGGCCGTCGAACAGACGGGTCGGACCCGGTCGGTAGGGTGCACGACGTGCCGGACCATGCCGAACCGCCCAAGCCCCGTACGCCGAGCGGACCCGCCAGCGCGCTCACGGCACCACCACGCCGGCCGGTCGAGGCGGTGCTCTTCGATTTCCACGGCACCCTCGCCCAGGTGGAGGATCCGATCTCCTGGGTTGTCGCCGGTGCCGCCGAGTGCGGGACCGCCCTCGACCGAGGCCGGGCCACCATCCTCGCCGACAGGTTGATCACCGCCGGTCGGGCCGGCGGCCCGCTGCCGAACCGGATCCCGCCGCAACTCGCCGAGGTGTGGGCCAACCGTGATCTCTACGAGTACGCCCACCGGGCCGCGTACACGGGGCTCGCCGCCACGGTGAACACCGGGGTCGAAGGGCTCGCCGAGGCGCTCTACGAGCGACTGCTCCGCCCGGAGGGGTGGGTGCCCTACACCGACACGGCCAGCGCCCTGCAAACGCTGCGGGCGGCCGGGATTCCGGTTGCGGTGGTCAGCAACATCGGCTTCGACATCCGACCGTTCTTCGCCGCCTGGGGCCTCGACGCACTGGTTGACGCGTACGTGCTCTCGTACGAGGTCGGCCGTTGCAAGCCCGACCCGGACATCTTCCGGCGGGCCTGCGCGGCGCTGCGGGTCGATCCGGAGCGGGCGCTGATGGTCGGCGACAGCCCGGCGGACGCGGGTGCGGTCCGCGCCGGCTGTGCCGCGCTGGTGCTGCCGGCGGCGGAGGCCGGCCGGGCGAACGGACTGGGCGCGGTCATCGACCTGGCGATCGGCAAGAACGACTGAGTGACGGCCTCGGGGCCGGACCCCCGTGGCCGGCCACTGGACCACTCAGCGGAGGAGACGCACCGCGCCGGGTACGGCCGTGACCGTCACCGGCAGCGGACCGATTCGCTCACCGTCGGCATAGCCGACGATCTCTCCGGCGGCGTGAAGTTCGACCGTCCGGGCGCGGTAACCCCGCACCAACGGGTGGTCGAGGTGTGTGCCCTGGTAGACCTGCGGCTTGATCCGCATCAGTGTGCCCCGCCCCACCGCTCCGGCGACCACCACGTCGAGCAGCCCGTCGGTGGGATCGGCGTCCGGACAGATCCGCATGCCGCCGCCGTAACTGGCGCAGTTCCCGACCGCCACCAACACCCCGTCGAACCGGTGCGCGACCCCGTCCAGCCGCATGGTGTAGGAACGCGGCCGGAGTCGGGCCAACTCGACCAGGATCGCCAGGTCGTACCGCCGTCGGCCGCGCGGCCAGCGCATCAGGTTCGCCCGCTCGTTGACGATCGCGTCGAACCCCGCGCCGAGCACCGCGCCGTACCAGCGGGTTCCGGTGCCGGGACCGGTCAGCCGGGCCAGGTCGACGGGATGGGTTCGACCGACTCGCACCGCGTCGGCGACCACCCCGGCGGCGACGAGCGGGTCGGCCGGAAATCCGGTCTCCACCGCGAAGTCGTTGCCGGTGCCGACCGGCACCGGACCGAACCCGACCGGGGTGCCGGCGACCGCCTGGAGCGCCAGGTGCACCGTCCCATCGCCGCCGACCGCCACGAGTGCGGCGGCGCCGTCCGCGACCGCCGCGTGACAGCTCTTCTGGGCCTGTGCGGCGGTATCCGCCTCCAACAGCCGCACCGGCCGTCCGGCCGCCTCCAGCCGGGCCAGTACGGCGGGAAGCAGGTCCCGGTGTCGACCCCGGCCGGCGGTCGGGTTCGCCAGTACGGCGACGGGACCGTCGCCGAGTGGGGTGGACGCGGCGCCGGTCGGGTCACGATGATCAGGGGCGGTCACGGCGAGCACGGTACCGCCCGGCGCCGAGGAGCAGGATCCCTCGTTCGCCGGGCGGTGGTGACCGTCAGGTCATCGTCGTGGTGACTGCCCTCAGGTCATGTCGTCGTAACGGCTGTCGATCGGCTGCGGCGGGGCGACCGGCGCGACCGCGTCAACCCGCGCCCCGGCCTCGACCGGCTCCGGCTCGTGCGTCAACGGCGAGACCTCGTCGTCGTCCAGACCGGCGTAGACCTCCTTGCCCCGCCCGCGCCGCTTGTCGTTGATGAACGCGACCCCGACCGCGGCGAAGTAGAGCACGCAGAGGCAGAGTGCCAACGCGGTCATGCCGAACGGGTCCGGTGTCGGCGTGACGACCGCGGCAAAGGCGAAGAACAGGAAGATGACCACCCGCCACCAGCTCAGCAACCGCCGGCCGCTGGCGATCCCAACGAAGTTGAGCATCAGGATCACCAGGGGGAACTCGAACGCCACCCCGAAGAGCAGGATCAGGTTGGTGACGAACGAGATGTAGCGGGTGATCTCCAGCGTCGTGTCGATGTCGCTGCCGGAAAAGCCGATCAGGAATTCCAGGCCCTTACGGACGACGAAGAACGCGAGAAACGCACCGGCGGCGAAGAGCGGGGCGGCAATCGCCGTGAAGAAGTAGGCGTACTTGCGCTCGTGCCGGTGCAGTCCGGGCGCGATGAACGCCCAGAGCTGGTAGAGCCACACCGGTCCGGCGACGATCAACCCGACCCAGAGCGCGATCTTCAGGTCGAGAAGGAACACATCGGCGACGCCGAGCTGTACGAACTCACACGTACCGTCCGCGCGTTTGGAGCCCGGCAGATCACAGTAGGGCTGCTGGAGCAGCTCACGGACCGGCGTAGCGAGCCAGAAGCCGACTCCGAAACCGACCAGGATCGCCAGCGAGGCGCGGAAGAGCCGGTTGCGCAGCTCGCGGATGTGCTCGATGAGGGTCATCGAGCCGTCCGAGGCCCGCTCGAACTTCGTCGGACCGCGTCTGCGGAGTGCGAAGGCCACGGTGCTCGGGCCCCCGGGTCAGTTGTCGCGGACGCGCTGCACCGGGTCGTTGACCGGCGGCGCGGGCGGCTGGTAACCCTGCTGGTGCACGCTGCTCGGCTGGATCACCGGGTCCGGCGTGTACGGCTGACGGCTGTGCTGCGCGTCGGCCTTCTCGGCCAGGTCCCTGTCATCGTCGGCGAGGCTCTTGGTCTCGGCCTTGATGATGCGCAACGAGCGGCCGAGCGAGCGGGCCGCGTCGGGAAGCCGCTTCGCGCCGAAGAGCAGGATCAGCACGACCACAAGTACGGCGATGTGCCACGGCTTGAGGGCACCCATGGGAAGCTCCAGTCGGTCTTCGTGGATTGCGAGTGTCGGGCCCTATCGTACGTGTGTATCCGGCCCATGCCACCCGACTGGATGCTGCCAGTTGCATCCAGTCGGTGAAGTCTTGACCAACTACGACGCTCCGTCAACCCGCGTCGGAGGCACTCCCCCCACCGGGCCGGCGATTCCCTGGCGGCACCGGCGAGCCGGTCACTCCCCGTGCTTGGCCTTGATCAACAGAAGTCGTCGTTGGGCGACCTCGGCCTGCCGTTGCAGGGTGAGCAACTGCTCCTGCAACGCCTGCGCTCGCGAACCGAGCGCCTCGACCTGCTCCTGGCGCCGCAACAACGCCAGCGCCGCCCGCTCCAGGGCGGGCAGCCGGGTCAACAACGGACGAATCGCCAGTGCCAACAGCACCAGGGCGAAAAGTACCACCGCAAGCACGATCCAGGTCACCACGTCGGTCAGCCTAGTGCCCGGCCGGGACGGGCGCCGGAACGGCGTACGCGTCCAGCGCCGCGGCGGCCTGGTCGCGTACCTGCTCGACGAGGTCGATTGGCGAGACCACGGTGACCTCCGGCCCGAGACCGAGCACGAACCGGCGGGCCCAGTCGAGGTCGGTCACCCGCAGCGAGACCAGCCACTGCTCACCGTCGGGCTCGACCCGCTCGCAGGGGTAGTACTCGGTGATCCACCGACCTCCCCGCCCGACCCGAAGGGTCACCAGTGGCAGGTCCGGTGAGGGTTGGAAGACTCCGGCGCTGAGATCGTGCAGTCGCGCCTGCGGCGGTGCCATGGCCGGTTCGTCCAGCTCGGTCTGCGCGTCGATCCGGTCGGCCCGGAACAACCGGACCGCCTCGGCCCGCCGGCACCATGCCTCCAGGTAGGCACGGCCACCCACCATCAGCACCCGAATCGGGTCGATGGTGCGTTCGCTGGTCTCGTCCCGAGCGGCGGTGTAGTACGTGATCCGCAGCGCCCGTCCGCGCCTGACCGCCCCCTGCAACGCCTCGACCTGGTCGGAGTCGCCCGGCAATCGGACCTCGACCGGCGCGTCGGCCAGGTCGCCCGCCGCGTCCTCGATCTTGGCAAGCGCCCGCTCGATCGCGTCCCGGTTGGCGATGCCCGGCGTCTCGGCCAGCATCCGGAGCGCGACCACCAACGCGAGCGCCTCGTCCGGGGTCAACCGCAGCGGCCGGTCGATGCCGGCGTCGTAGGTGATGGTCACCCGGTCGCCGTCGAAAGCCATGTCGATCAGGTCACCGGGGCCGTAACCGGGCAGGCCGCACACCCAGAGCAGCTCCAGGTCCTCACGCAGCTGGCGTTCGCTGACGCCCAGGTCGGTGGCGGCCTCGGCCAGCTCGATCCCGGGCCGTGCCAGCAGGTACGGCACCAGGTTGAGCAGCCGGGCCAGTCGGTCGGCCGAGGCCCGCGATCCACTCATGACGTCCCCTCGTCACACGCGCTCATCCGGTCACCCCGCTGGCCACCACGTCATGCCGAGTGGTGATCTCCTTGAGGCGCTGGATGACCGCCTCCCGTACCTCTGGCGGATCGATAACCCGCACGTCGGGACCGTAGCCGACGAGGATGCCGGCGAGCCCTTCCGGGTCCGCGTACGGCAACACCAGCCGGTCACCGTCCGGACCGGAGACGACCTCGCGGGCCCACCGCCGCAGACCCGCTCCCCGTCCGGGGCGGACCAGCACGGTGGCCCGACCGGTCCGCTCCACCGGACCGGACCAGCGTGCGACGTGGCTGATCAGGTCGACTCCCTCGGGTGGGCGGTAACCACCGGGGCGTCCGGTCATCCGCACCGTGCCGACCACCCTCGAAAGGCGGAAACAGCGGGTCGCCGCCCGGTCGAGGTCGTGTCCGACCACGTACCAGCGGGCCCGCCAGCAGACCACGCCCCAGGGTTGCAGTCGGCGGGTGGAGGGCTGGTCCTCGTCCGGCACCCGGTAGTCGAAGGTGACCGCCCGACGGTCCCGGGCGGCGGCGGTGAACGGCGCGAAGGCGGGATCGACGGTGACCACCGGTTCCATGCCCAGGGTCGCCTGCGGGTCCACGTCGATACCGGCGGCCCGCAGCTTCGCCAGGCCGGAGGAGGCGGCGGCGGCCAGGCCCGCGTGCTGCCAGAGCCGGGCGGCGATCCCCACCGCGGCGGCCTCGTCCGGCTCCAGTGGGATCTCGGGCAGGGCGTACTCCCGATGGGCGATCCGGTAACCGGGCTCGGTGTCGAACACGCTCGCCGTGCCGGTCTCCAGTGGGACCCCGAGTTCCCGCAGCTCAGCCTTGTCCCGCTCGAACTTGCGCTGAAACGCCTCGTGGTCGCGCGGGTCGTCAGCGTCGTGCTCGTAACCGGGCACGGTCGCGGCGATCTGGGCGGCGGTCAGGAACCGCCGCGTGGACAGCAGACATATCACCAGGTTGACCAGGCGTTCGGTGCGGCTCCGCGACACCTGCAAGACGCTAGCAGTGTTGGCCCGTGGTGTACGAACCCACACGGGCACATGGCACCGCAATCCATCCGTCAGCGCCCTGGGCAGGTCATAGGCTGACGACATGGCGAGATCGCCGGAGGGTGCGCAGAGCGTCGGCACGGTCATCATCGCCGGCGTGGCCAACCTGACGATTGCCGCCGCGAAGGTGGTGGCGGGCCTGCTCAGCGGCTCCGCGGCGGTGCTTTCGGAGGCCGCACACTCGTTCGCCGACACCACCACCGAAATTCTCCTCTTCGTCGCGCTGCGCCGGGGCTCCCGACCCGCCGACGAGGAACGGCCGTTCGGGCACGGCCGCGAGAGCTACGTCTGGGCGTTCCTGGCCGCGGTCTTCACCTTCGTCGGCGGTGGCGTCTTCTCGGTCACCCAGGGCGTCCACGCGATCCAGACGGACCAGCGCCAGGACGACAACCTGATCGCGTACGTGGTGCTGCTGATCTCCTTCGTCGCCGAGTCGGTCTCACTGAACCGGGCGACCCGGCAGATCCGCCAACGGGCCCGGCGTTTCTCGGTCAGCCCGCAGCAGGTGGTGCGCCGTACCCCGGACACCACCGTGAAAGCGGTCTTCTTCGAGGACAGCGCCGCCCTGATCGGGCTGGTGCTCGCCGCCGCCGGGGTGGGCCTGTCCGAACTGACCGGCGACCCGTTCTGGGACGGACTGGCCTCGATCATGATCGGGGTCCTGCTCCTGGTGGTGGCGGTCACCCTCGCCCGCAGCAACCTCTCCCTGCTGATCGGTCGCTCGGCTGGGCCGACGACCCGCAACGAGATCTACCAGGAGTTGGCCGGGGTGCCGACGGTGGAACGGATCGACACCCTGCTGACCCTGCAACTGGGTCCGGACGAGATCCTGGTCGCAGCGAAGATCGATTTCGCCGACACCGCCAACGCCGCCGCGATCGAGGCCGCCGCCGACGAGGCCGAACGACGTCTGATCGCCCGCAACCCGGCCGTACGATTCGTCTTCCTCGACCCGACCGGCACCCGCTCCCCCGACCGCCGCGATCCCGGACCGGACTGACCCGCCGCCCCCCGCCGGGCCCTGCGCCGGTGTCCCGGCTACCGTGCCGGACATGGTGCGATGGCGGTCCGGCACGGTGACGGCGATACGGCGACAGTGGCGCGGCGCGATCGAGTTGGAGGCGCTGCTGCCCGACGGCGGCACCGTCCGGGCGCTCGCCTACCCCGCCCTGGTCGGCACCCCGGAACCGGGCGACCGGGTGCTGTTGAACGTAAGCGCCCTGCTGATGGGGCTCGGCACCGGCGGGTACGCCCTCGTGGTCGCGCTCCCCGACCGCCTGCCCCCGGACCCGCCGGAGAGCCTGGACACCCGCGACGGCGGTCACCTGGTCAAGGCGCGGTACACCCCGCTGCAGCCGATCCTGCTCGGCGCGGACGAGGAGGCGTCACCACACCGGGAACGGCTCGTCGACGTCGACGACGTGGCCGGGTTGCCGGTGGTCACGGCGGACCTGCACTCCGCGCTGCCCGCGATCGTCGCCGGCATCCGGGCCGACGCGCCGACCGCGCGGATCGCGTACGTGATGACCGACGGCGGCGCGTTGCCGGCGTGGTTCTCCCGGAGCCTCTCCGCGCTCGGCGACGAACTGGTCGGCACGGTCACCGTCGGGCAGGCGTTCGGCGGCGACCTCGAAGCCACCAACCTGCACGCCGGACTGCTCGCGGCCCGACACGTGCTGGAGGCGGAGATAGCCATCGTGGCGCAGGGGCCCGGCAACCTGGGCACAGGCACCCGGTGGGGATTTTCCGGGGTGGCGGTCGGCGAAGCGGTCAACGCGGTGACCACGCTCGGCGGTAAGCCGGTCGGATCGCTGCGCATCTCCGCCGCTGACGCCCGGCCCCGGCACCATGGCGTCTCCCACCACAGCCTCACCGCGTACGGTCGGGTCGCCCTCGCCCGCGCGGACCTGGTGGTGCCGGACGGGCTGGACCCGGCGCTGGCCGACGCGGTGGAGGCGGCGTTGGCCCCGCTCGCGGGACGACACCGGCTGGTGCGGGTACGCACCGACGGGCTCGATGCCGCGCTCCGGGCGGCCCCGGTCACGCTCTCGACAATGGGGCGGGGGCTCGACGCCGACCACGCCTACTTCCTCGCCGCGGCGGCCGCCGGCCGGCACGCGGTCACCCTGCTGGGGTGAACGGCGCCGGCCGACTCAGGAGAACACCACCACCGCGATCCAGCCGCCGACGAGCAGCACCAGCGCCGCCACCAACACCCAGGTCGGCACGGTGTACTCGCCACGGCGGTTACGCGCGATCTCGTCCACGATCTTCTCGCGGCGACGGTTGACCCAGCCCTGCCGCACCTGCTCGGAGGTGCGCTCGGGTGGATCTTCGGGGGAACTGTCAGGAGACGTCATAACGCCGCCGACACTACCCGGATCACCGGCTCCACCATCGGCCGCCCTGCCACCGCCTACATGCTCGCGATCAAACGCTCGACCCGCTCGTCGTACGCCCGGAACGGGTCCTTGCAGAGCACCGTGCGCTGCGCCTGGTCGTTCAGCTTCAGGTGCACCCAGTCCACGGTGAAGTCCCGCCGCTTCTCCTGCGCGTGCCGGATGAACTCGCCTCGCAGCCGGGCCCGAGTGGTCTGCGGCGGGGTCTCCTTGGCCTCGAAGATCTCCGGGTCGGTGGCGATCCGGTCCACCTGCCCCCGCCGTTCCAGCAACCCGTAGAGACCGCGCCCCCGACGTACGTCGTGGTACGCGAGGTCCATCTGGGCCACCCGGGGGTGGGACAGTGGCAGGTCGTGCTTCTGCTGGTAGCGCTCGATCAGGCGGAGCTTGCTGACCCAGTCGATCTCCCGGGAGACCGGCTCCAGGTCTCCACTCTCGACCGCGTTGAGCACCCGTCCCCAGAGCTCCACCACCCGCTTGGCGGTCTGGTCGCCGCCCCGACGCTCGACGAACTCGGTGGCCTTGGCGAGGTACTCCTGCTGGATCTCCAGCGCGCTGACCTCCTTGTTGGAGGCGAGCCGGATCTTCCGTCGTCCGGTGATGTCGTGCGACACCTCGCGGATCGCCCGGATCGGGTTCTCCAGCGACAGGTCCCGCATCACCACCCCAGCCTCGATCATTCGCAGCACGATGTCGGCGCTGCCAACCTTGAGCAGGGTGGTGACCTCGTTCATGTTGGAATCACCGACGATCACGTGCAGCCGGCGGTAACGCTCGGCATCCGCGTGCGGCTCGTCCCGGGTGTTGATGATCGGCCGGCTCCGGGTGGTCGCCGACGACACCCCCTCCCAGATGTGCTCCGCCCGCTGCGAGAGGCAGTACACCGCGCCCCGCGGCGTCTGCAGGACCTTGCCGGCACCGCAGATCAACTGGCGGGTCACCAGGAACGGGATCAGTACGTCAGCCAGGCGGCCGAACTCGCCGTGCCGCGAGACCAGGTAGTTCTCGTGACACCCGTACGAGTTGCCGGCCGAGTCGGTGTTGTTCTTGAACAGGTAGATCTCGCCGGCGATGCCCTCGTCGTGTAACCGCTTCTCGGCGTCGACCAACAGCCCCTCGAGGATCCGCTCGCCGGCCCGGTCGTGCGCGACCAGGTCGGTGACGGAGTCACACTCCGGCGTCGCGTACTCGGGGTGGGAGCCGACGTCGAGGTAGAGCCGGGCCCCGTTGCGCAGGAACACATTGCTGGAGCGTCCCCAGGACACCACCCGGCGGAAGAGATATCGGGCGACCTCGTCCGGGGAGAGTCGCCGCTGACCGCGGTAGGTGCAGGTGACGCCATACTCGGTCTCGAGACCGAAGATTCGCCGCTCCATGAACAGACACTAGCCGCCCGAAGCCGCCGATTGGTCGCCCTCGGGTCGTGCATTCCGCGCGTCGGCGTCGAAACTCCGTACAGACCGCCCGCTACCGCCCCTCAGCGGAGCAGATCAAGCAGATATTCGCCGTACCCGCTCTTACGCAACGGCAGCGCCAGCGCCCGCAGCTGATCGTCGTCGATCAGACCGGCCCGCCAGGCGACCTCCTCCACGCAACCGATCTTCATGCCCTGCCGCTCCTCGATCACCCGCACGAACTCGGCCGCCTGCATCATCGAGGTGAACGTGCCGGTGTCGAGCCAGGCGGTCCCCCGGTCGAGCACGGTCACCGTCAGTTCGCCGCGCTCCCGGTACGCCTCGTTGACCGCGGTGATCTCCAACTCGCCGCGGTCACTGGGGCGCAGCCCGCGGGCGATGTCGACCACCCGGTTGTCGTAGAAGTAGAGCCCGGGAACCGCGTACCGGGACTTCGGCGTCGCCGGCTTCTCCTCGATCGAGAGCACCCGGCCGGACTCGTCGAAGTCGACCACCCCGTACTCCTCCGGGTTGGCCACCTGGTACGCGAAGACACGACCGCCGACCAGCGCGTTCTGCTCCGACAACTGCCGTCCGAGCCCGACCCCGTGGAAGATGTTGTCACCGAGGACCAGGGCCACCGAGTCGTCGCCGATGAAGTCGGCGCCGAGCACGAACGCCTGGGCGATGCCCTCGGGGCGGGGTTGTGCGCAGTACTCCAGCCGCAGGCCGAACTGGCTCCCGTCCCCCAGCAGGCGCCGGAACTGCTCCTGGTCATCCGGCGTGGTGATCACCAGGATCTCCCGGATGCCGGACATGATCAGGGTGGACAGGGGATAATAGATCATCGGCTTGTCGAAAACCGGCATCAACTGCTTCGATACCGCCTTGGTGAGCGGCCAAAGTCGGGAGCCGGTGCCACCGGCGAGCAGGATTCCACGCACCCGGGGAGAGTACCGACCTCCCCTCGCGTCCGCACACCCCTGTGCCGGCTGGTTCCGCCCACTCGTCGCGTAGACTCACGAACCCGTATGGATCACCCGGCACGCGCCGGGACCGACGGCTCGGCCGGCGAAACGAGGCGGGAATGACCAATCAGAGTGGCCACTGGCTCGTCACCGGCGCTGGCGGGATGCTGGGCCAGGACCTGGTGACGGCATTGGCCGGCACCGGCGGACGCCAGGTCACCGCCGCCACCCGGGCGGAGCTGGACCTGACCGATGCCGACGCCGTACTCGCGGCGGTCAAGGGCCACGACGTGGTCGTGAACGCCGCCGCCTGGACCAACGTCGACGGGGCCGAGACCCAGGAGGACGCGGCCACCGCGATCAACGGCGAAGGTGTCGCCCACCTCGCCCGGGCCTGCGAGCAGGCCGGTGCCCGACTGCTGCACGTCTCCACCGACTACGTCTTCCCCGGCAACGCCACCAGCCCGTACCCGGAGGACGCACCGACCGCCCCGCTCAACGCGTACGGTCGCGGCAAACTCGTCGGCGAGCAGGCCGTGACCCGACTGCTCCCCGAGACCGGGTACGTCGTGCGTACCGCCTGGCTCTACGGCACGCACGGCCGCAACTTCGTCAACACGATGCTGCGGCTCGCTGCCGAACGGGAGCACCTGGACGTGGTCGACGACCAGCTCGGCCAGCCCACCTGGTCGTACGCGCTGGCGCAGCGGCTGGTCGCACTCGGCGACGCCGCACTCGCCGGCCGGGCACCGGCGGGGATCTACCACGGCACCGCGTCCGGCCAGACCACCTGGTACGGGCTGGCCCGTGCGGTCTTCGCCCTGCGCGGCCTCGACCCGGCGCGGATCCGCCCCACCACCAGCGAGCACTACCGCCTACCCGCAGCCCGCCCGGCCTACAGCGTGCTGGGCCACGAGCGGTGGCAGGCGGCCGGGCTGTCGCCCATGCCAGACTGGCACGAGATGCTCAGCGACGCACTCGCCGAACGCGGACTCGTCGCCACCTCCTGATCCGCCCCCGATCCCCGAGAGAATCCGCCGATATGTCCGACGTGCGTTCCAGTTCCTTCACCGAACTCAACCGTCTACCTCGGGTCAGCGCGGTCGTGCTCGCCTGGAAGGCCGAGCCTCTGCTGCGCCAATCGGTCGAGTCGATCCTCGCCTCGGCCAAGGTAGAGGTCGAGGTGATCCTGGTCGACAACGGTTGCACCACCGACGACGTCGAGATCCTGGCGAAGCTCCCCGGGGTGGTGACGGTCGGCGAGGGCGAGAACATCGGCTTCTCCGCCGGCTGCAACCTCGGTGTCAACGCCGCCAGCGGTGACTACGTCGCCCTGGTGAACGGGGACGCGATCGTCGAACCGAACACCCTGGCCCGACTGGTCGAGGTGGTCGACCAGGCGGGCGTCGGCATCGCGGCCGGCGCGATCCGACTGGCTGACGAGCCCGAACTTCTCAACTCCCGCGGCAACGAGGTACATGTGCTGGGGGTGAGCTGGATCGGCGGGTTCCGGGAACGCGAAACCCGCAGCGAACCGACGGAGACTCCCGGGGCGATGGGCGCCTGCCTGGTCACCTCACGCAGCCACTGGGACCGGCTGGGCGGCTTCGACCCGCACTACTTCGCGTACCACGAGGACGCCGACCTGTCGATCCGCACGTGGCGAGTCGGGCTCCGGGTCTTGAACGTGCCGGACGCGGTGGCCCTGCACCGCTACGAGTTCAGCCGCAACAGCTTCAAGTACTACCTGGTCGAACGGAACCGGCTGATGTTCGTGATGACGCTCTGGGGACGCCGATCGCTGCTGCTGCTCGCCCCACCGCTGCTCGCGCTGGAGCTGGTGATGCTGCTGCTGGCGATCAAGGAGGGCTGGATCAAGGACAAGGTACGCGGCTACGGCTGGCTCTGGCGCCACCGCCGACACCTGGGCGAGCGCCGGAAGCAGTTGCAAGCCGAACGGACCGTACCGGACCGGGTCTGGATGGGCGTGCTGACCGACCGGTTCAACACGCCGTTGATCAGCCCGCCCGGGGTTGGCGTACTCAACGCGTCGATGTCGGCGTACTGGCGGGTGGTTCGTCGCTGGGTCTGACGCCACCCGCCCCGCTGGAGAGACCGGGTCAGCCCTCGGGCTGCTCGGTCTCCTTCGTCTCCAGGTCCGCCGAGGCGGCCGATACGGCCGGCTTCTCCGGCCCGGGGCCGGGCCCGGCCGGTCCGCGCTCGTCGGCCCCCGCGTCCTTCGGTTCGGCCTCGCCGTCCAGCAGACCGGTCAGGGCCGCACCGGTGATCCGTCGGAACGTCCGTCCCACCCGGTGCCGGTCAAGGACCGCGACCTCCAGTTGGTTGGCGGCGATCGTCCGTGCCGCCCCGCCCTCGCCACCGACGCTGCCCAGGGCCTGTACGGCGAGGCGCACCGCCTCGCTGAGCGAGACGTCGTTGCGGTGGTTGGCCCGCAGCGAACCCGTGATCGCCTCGCTCTGACCGCCCATCGCCATCCGACCCGGCTCGTCGTTGACCGAACCGTCGTAGGTGAGCCGGTAGATCTCGTCGTCGTCCGCGGTGGCACCGACCTCGGCGACGCAGATCTCCACCTCGAACGGCTTGGACTGTTCGGTGAAGATCGCTCCCAGGGTCTGCGCGTACGCGTTCGCCAGGGCGCGGCCGGTCACGTCTCGCCGGTCGTAGCTGAGCCCGTTGAGGTCCGCCATCCGAACCCCCGCGCGACGGAGGTTCTCGAACTCGTTGTAGCGCCCGACGGCGGCGAACCCGATCCGGTCGTAGATCTCGCTGACCTTGTGCAGGGCACTGGAGAGGTTCTCCGCCACGAAGAGGATTCCGCCCTCGTAGCTGAGGACCACCGCACTCCGCCCCCGAGCGATGCCCTTGCGGGCCAGTTCGGAGCGGTCGCGCATGATCTGCTCTGGCGAGGCGTAGAACTGCATAGCCACGGTGGCGGTTCTCCTTACAAGCTGGTCTGGCGGCGTAACGAGCGGCTGGCGTAGGACTTCACGGGTGGCTCTGCGGCGAGCGGCCTCAGCCGCCCGGGTTCTCCATCCGGGCGGCGACGACAGCCTCGGCCACCACCGCCGTCTCGGCCTCGGTGAGCCGGTTGGTGCCCTCTGCCGTGGCTGTCATGACCACCGGGTAGATCCGGCGGGTGAGGTCGGGGCCACCGGTGGCGGTGTCGTCGTCAGCCGCGTCGTAGAGCGCCTCGACCGCGAGCCGAACCACCTCGTCGGTGCTCAGGCCGGGTCGGAACCGCTTCTTCAGGGCGGACCGGGCAAAGATCGATCCGGACCCGATCGCGTCGTAGCCGGTCTCCTCGTAGGGGCCACCGGCAACGTCGAAGCTGAAGATCCGGCCGGCCCGGGCCGGGTCGGTCGCGGCGAGGTCGAAACCGGCGAAGAGCGGGATCACGGCGAGCCCCTGCATCGCCGCACCCAGGTTGCCCCGGATCATCGAGGCAAGCCGGTTGGCCTTGCCGTCGAGGGAGAGGACGGCGCCCTCGATCTTCTCGTAGTGCTCCAGCTCGACCTGGAACAGCCGCATCATCTCGATCCCGATACCGGCGGTGCCGGCGATGCCGACCAGGGAGTGCCGGTCCGCCGGGTGGACCTTCTGGATGTCCCGGCTGGAGATCATGTTCCCCATCGTGGCCCGCCGGTCGC
Source organism: Micromonospora sp. NPDC050417 (assembly GCF_044458865.1). Lineage (NCBI taxonomy): Bacteria > Bacillati > Actinomycetota > Actinomycetes > Micromonosporales > Micromonosporaceae > Micromonospora > Micromonospora sp. NPDC050417. Next base: position 38,991 of record NZ_JBITIH010000014.1, on the reverse strand, counting down.
CGGCCATGACCACGCCGGTGGCACTGGTGATCGCGACGATGGTGGTCGCGTGGGGCGCGAGGTCGGCGGCGATCCCGGGTGGCAGCGGCCGACGACCCGGAAGCAACTCGGGCGCGACCTTGCTCAGGAACTGCGTGAAGGAAGACGTCCCCGCGTTGGTGAACACATCTGGTAGCCGCCCGGATGGATCAAAACCCGCTGCCACGTGGTTCCTCTCAGTACGTGATCGTCCTGTCCCAACACACCGCGCCGTCGCCGGAACGGCCACGACCGCCGTTGCGGTTGAAGCAGACTATCGTCTGGCTCCGGTCGACGCGATGATCTCGGCGTCGGCGTGGTGCGACGGCCCCGAGGCCGGCCCGGACGAGCCGGGCCGGCGGTTACTCGCCGCCCTTTTGGACATAGCCTCGGACGAACTCCTCCGCGTTCTCCTCAAGCACGGAGTCGATCTCGTCGAGCAGGTCGTCCACGTCCTCGGTGATCTCGGCGTGCCGCTCCGCGACCTCGGGATTCGCTTCGGTGGTGACGTCGTCGACCTCTTCGTCACGACGCGACTTACCGGACTGGGACTGACCGCCGGTGTCACGGGTAGCCATCTGGTTCCTCCTCCACGATCGCCTGCAAGAAACTTACCTCGGAAGGGCGACACAACGGGGCGCCGCCCGCGACCTTTGCCGCCCGACTGACCGATTCACCGCCTCACGTACGGCCGACCGTGGTCGGCGCGGACGAGAGCCACGGGAACGTTTCCCGGCGGTCAGTTGCCGGTGATCGTCTCCAACAGGTCCTTGGCGCTCGCACAGCGGTCGAACAACGCCCCCACGTGCTTACGGGTGCCCCGCTCCGGCTCCATCATCGGAACCCGGACCAGCGACTCCCGACCGACGTCGAAGATCACCGAATCCCAGCTCGCGGCGACGACCTCGGAGGCGTACTGGGCGAGGCAACGACCACGGAAGTAGGCCCGAGTGTCCTCCGGGGGCTCGACCATCGCCCGGCGGGTCTGCTCGTCCGGCAACAGGGTCGCCATCGAGCCACGGGCCACCAGACGGTGGTAGAGCCCCTTCTCCGGACGTACGTCGGCGTACTGCAGGTCGACCAGTTGCAGCTTGTGCGAGGCCCAGCCGAGCTTCTCCCGCTCCCGGTACCCCTCGAGCAGCCGCAGCTTCGCCACCCAGTCCAACTCACCGGCGCAGAGCATCGGGTCGCGGCCGAGCCGGTCCAGCACACCCTCCCACCGGTCGAGTACGTCGAGGGTCGCCTCGTCGGCGTCGTTGCCGTACCGGTCGTCGACGAAGGCACGGGCCCGCTCCAGGTACGCCCACTGCAGATCGAGCGCGGTGAGCCGACGACCGTCGCGGAGCCGGAGCAGGTGCGACAGCGACGGGTCGTGGCTGACCGCGCGCAACTCCGCGACCGGGTCGGCGATGCCGAGGTCGGGGGTGAGCGCCTTCTCCTCGATCATCGTCAGTACCAGAGCGGTGGTGCCGACCTTGAGGTACGTCGAGATCTCGGAGAGGTTCGCGTCGCCGATGATCACGTGCAGCCGCCGGTACTTGTCGGCGTCCGCGTGCGGCTCGTCCCGGGTGTTGATGATGGGACGCTTCAACGTCGTCTCGAGACCGACCTCGACCTCGAAGAAGTCGGCCCGCTGAGAGATCTGGAAGCCCGGCTGTGTTCCGTCCTGGCCAATCCCCACCCGCCCGGCGCCGCAGACGATCTGCCGGGTCACGAAGAACGGGGTGAGGTAGGTGACGATGTCGGCGAACGGGGTCTGCCGGCGCATCAGGTAGTTCTCGTGCGCGCCGTAGCTGGCGCCCTTGTTGTCGGTGTTGTTCTTGTAGAGGTGGATCGGGTGGGTACCGGGGATGGTCTCGGCCCGCCGGGCCGCCTCGGCCATCACCCGCTCCCCCGCCTTGTCCCAGCGCACCAGGTCCAGCGGGTTGGTCACCTCGGGGGTGGAGTACTCGGGGTGGGCATGGTCGACATAGAGCCGGGCGCCGTTGGTCAGTATCACGTTCGCCAGGCCCAGGTCCTCGTCGGCGAGCGCCTCCGCAGGGTCGTAGGCCGCACCGGAGTAGGTGAAGCCGCGCGCGTCACGCAGGGGTGACTCTTCCTCGTAGTCCCACCGAGCACGACCGCCACGGGTCAACTCGGGACGTGCGCCGTAGGCGTTGACCACCTGGGACGAGGTGACCATCGGATTGGCCCCGGCCTGTCCGGGTACCGAGATGCCATACTCCACCTCGGCGCCCATGATTCGCCGTACGCTCATGCCGCTGCCCTACTTTCCTTCTCCATGAGGCGAGCGTAGTCCGCGTCAGCGCTCATCCGTTCTCCCGATGTGACGACACGACCGCAGAATGTACCTATTGGCCGTTGTCACCGGCGTGTGCACCCCGCCGCTCGCCATCCACCGTCGAAACCGACCCGTTCCACATCGACCGGTCGACCTCGGCCGGCGAACGCCCGGGTGCGAGAAACGGGGGGCGACGCGTCGCGCGTCGCCCCCCGTTGTCGTACGAATCGATCAGAGGTACTGACCGGTGTTGCTCGCGGTCTCGATCGACCGGCCGGCCTCGGCGCCCTTACCCCCGGAGACGAGGGTACGGATGTAGACGATGCGCTCGCCCTTCTTACCGGAGATCCGGGCCCAGTCATCCGGGTTGGTGGTGTTGGGAAGATCCTCGTTCTCCCGGAACTCGTCGACGCAGGCGTCGAGTAGGTGCTGCAGCCTCAGCCCCTTGCGCCCGGAGGAGAGGAACTCCTTGATCGCCATCTTCTTGCCCCGGTCGACGATATTCTGGATCATCGCGCCAGAGTTGAAGTCCTTGAAGTAGAGCACCTCTTTGTCACCGTTGGCGTAGGTGACTTCGAGGAACCGGTTCTCCTCGGACTCCGAGTACATCCGCAGCACCACGGCCTCGATCATGGCGGCCACAGTGGCCTGGGCGTCCTGGCCGTGCTCGTTGAGGTCGTCCGCGTGCAGCGGCAACCCCGTGAGGATGTACTTGGAGAAGATGTCCCTGGCCGCCTCGGCGTCCGGCCGCTCAATCTTGATCTTCACGTCGAGCCGGCCGGGTCGCAGGATGGCCGGGTCGATCATGTCCTCCCGGTTGGAGGCGCCGATCACGATGACGTTCTCGAGCCCCTCGACCCCGTCGATCTCGCTGAGCAACTGCGGGACGATGGTGTTCTCCACGTCCGAGGAGACACCCGAGCCACGGGTACGGAACACCGAGTCCATCTCGTCGAAGAACACGATGACCGGAGTGCCCTCGCCCGCCTTCTCCCGAGCCCGCTGGAAGATCAACCGGATGTGCCGCTCGGTCTCGCCAACGTACTTGTTGAGCAGCTCCGGGCCCTTGATGTTGAGGAAGAAGCTGGTGTGCTTCTGCTCGCCACGCCGCTCGGCGATCTTCTTCGCCAGCGAGTTCGCCACCGCCTTGGCGATCAGGGTCTTGCCGCAACCAGGCGGACCGTAGAGCAGGATGCCCTTCGGCGGGCGCAACTGGTGCTCCCGGAACAGCTCGGCGTGCAGGAAGGGCAACTCGACCGCGTCCCGGATCTGCTCGATCTGGGACTGCAGGCCACCGATGTCGCTGTAGTCGACGTCGGGGACCTCCTCAAGGACGAGTTCCTCCACCTCGCTCTTTGGGATGCGCTCGTACGCGTACGCCGAGCGCGGCTCGATCATGAGCGAGTCACCGGCCCGGATCGTCGAGCCGATCAGGGTGTCGGCGAGGAAGACGATCCGCTCCTCGTCGGCGTGGGAGATCACCAGCGCCCGGTCACCCGGACCCCCGGTGGGGTTCTCCAACACCTCCTTGAGCATCACGACCTCTCCGACCCGCTCGAACCCGAACGCGTCCACGATGTTGAGCGCGTCGTTGAGCAGGACCTCCTGACCACGCCGCAGCTCGTCCACCTCCAGTGACGGAGACACCGCCACACGCAGCTTGCGACCGCCGGTGAAGACATCCACCGTGCCGTCGTCGTGCCGCGCGAGGAAGACGCCGTACCCGCTGGGCGGTTGTGCCAGCCGGTCGATCTCTTCCTTGAGCGTGACGATCTGGGCCCGTGCCTCTTTGAGGGTGCTCACGAGCCGGTCGTTGTTCTCGGTCAGTCGAGCGAGCTGCGCCTGGGTAGCCGCCAGCCGCTCCTCGAGCTGCCGGACGTGTCGGGGGCTTTCGGTCAGCTTGCGCCGCACCAAGGCCAGTTCCTCTTGAAGGAACGCGACCTGGGTGGAGAGATCGTGGGCCTCCTTCTCCCACCGTGCGGCGCGCGAGTCCGCGTCGTCGCTGCGTGCCACGTCCCACCTCCCCGGGGGGCTTGAACGTTCTGCCCTAACACTAGCCGCTATGACGCCGATTCGGTCCCATGCAACACCCTCGTCACCGAACCTTGATCGTCAGAGGGACGCCGCTCGGGCGCCGGGAAGGCGTTCGGGTACGGTCGGAGCGTGCCGAGCGAGTGGATGGAGGGGTCATCGTGGTAACCCAGACCGAGACCGATGAACTGCGAGTCTGGGTGGACCAGGACCTCTGCACGGGTGACGGACTCTGTGTGCAGTACGCGCCGGAGGTCTTCGAATTCGACGTCGACGGCCTCGCCTACGTCAAGGACGGCTCGGGCGAGTTGCTGCTCGCACCGGGCAGCCGGGTCGACGTCCCGGCCCACCTGCGACTCGACGTGATCGACGCGGCCAAGGAATGCCCGGGCGACTGCATTCACGTGCTGCGCAGCCGAGACGACGTCGAGGTGGCCGGGCCGGACGCGCAGGACTGACCGCCGGTCGGCCGGATGCCTGAGCGCCCGGCCGGCCCGCTCAGAGGGTGGGACGGCCGAGCACCGAGGCGACCAGCCGAGCGAACTCCTCGAGCCGGGCGATCTGCCCGGCCCCACCGTCGTCGAACGTCTTGCCGAACCGCAGCGCGTCGTGTCGCGGCGCGCCCACCACCTCATCCGCGGATACGCCCTCGTCCAGCGAGCTGAGCAGCAGGTAGACGTCTATGCTGTCGACGCGTACCCCGCCACTCGGAGTCCGGTTGAGCCGGCGCCGGCAACCCACCTCGGTCACCGTCGAGACCGGCACCACCCGCAGCGACGACGTCATCGACCCGGCCGGCCCGTCGTCCGGTGGGATGTCCTCCCCGTGCCACAGGATCAGCCGGCTGCCGTCGCAGACCGCCACCTCCTGCCACACACCGTTGACCTCGTTGACGAAGCGTTCCAGGGTGAATCCGAGTACGGACGCGCCGCGCAGCACCCCACCCAGCGCCTCCAGCGCGACCTCAGGATCACGCAGGTAGGCGCGGGCGGCGGACTCCAGATCCTGGTAGGGCGACCAGTCCGGGAAGACAGCGGGAAGGTCCCCGCCGCCGAAGGTGGGCCGGCTCATACGGACCTCCCGACGTTGATGATCACCGCACGGTCCTTTCCCCCGCCTCGTTCACGTCCGCGTCCACCGCCGGGGTGGCCGACGCCTCCTCGGCCTCGCGAGCGGCCTGCTCCGCCGCCCGCAGGCTCTGCTTACGCAGCGCGTACGCCTCCGCGCCCTTGCTCGGCTTACGCCGGCGGGGAGGCGCGGTCACGCCGGGCGCGAGCTTACGGGCGGAGACGAGGAACGCGGTGTGCGCGATCATCCGGTGGTCCGGGCGCACCGCCAGCCCCTCCAGGTGCCAGTCACGCACCAGCGACTCCCAGGCCCGGGGCTCGGTGAAGCCGCCGCGCTCGCGCAACGCCTCGACCAGATCGGAGAGCTGGGTCGTGGTGGCCACGTAGCCGATGAACACCCCACCCGGCACCAGCGTCCGCTCCACCAGGTCGAGCACGTCCCACGGGGCGAGCAGGTCCAGGATGATCCGGTCGAACTCCGGCTCCTGGCAGGTCGCCACGTCGCCCACGTGCAGGTTCCAGGACGGGTGCGGCCCGCCGAAGAACGCCTCCACGTTGCGGCGCGCGATCTGGGCGAAGTCGTCCCGCAGCTCGTACGAGTGCAACTCGCCGGTCGGGCCGACCGCCCGCAGCAGGGAGCAGGCCAGCGCTCCGGAGCCGGCACCGGCCTCAAGCACCTTCGCGCCAGGGAAGATGTCCCCCATCGCGACGATCTGGGCGGCGTCCTTGGGGTAGATCACCTGGGCGCCCCGGGGCATCGAGAGCACATAGTCCGAGAGCAACGGGCGCAACGCCAGGTACGCCGTACCGCCAGCGGAGGTGACCACGCTGCCGTCGGGCAGGCCGATCAGATCGTCGTGTTCGAGCGCTCCCCGGTGGGTGTGGAACGACTTGCCGCCCTCCAACGTGATCGTGTGCATCCGCCCCTTCGGGTCGGTCAACTGCACCCGGTCACCCGGCCGGAACGGGCCACGGTGCGCCGGTACCGGTGCGGAGTCGGTGGGGTGGGCGGTGGTGGGCTGTGCGGTCACTGAGTCATCTTTCGTTTCGGCTCCAGAAGCTGCGCCAGATCGGCGATGTGCAGAACGCCGACGACATCTTCGCCTGACGTCACGAGATACTGCGCGCCCGGGTCGGTCTGTACCGCCCGGATGACCTGTTCACCGTCGAGCCCGACCGGGATCCTCGGTACGCCGTCCAGGCCTCGGGCCACCGTGTCGACCGCGACCCAGGGGCGCCGCTCCACCGGCACCGCCTCGGCCGCGGCCCGGTCGACCAGGGCCACCAGCCGCCCCGACGAGTCGGAGACACCCAGCGCCACCGGCTCGGCTCCGACGGCCAGCCCGCGACGCTGCGCCTCGGCCAGTGGCGTACCGGTGGGCACCTGGAACACCGGGCGGGCCAGCCGGTGCAGGTCGATCAGGGGGAACCGCCGGCTTATCCGGGCCATTCGGATCGACTGGCCCGCCCCCTGCCAGAGGGTGAAGGCGACCAGCACCATCAGGGCCAGGCCCAGCGGCGCGATCAGCCCGAGCCAGGTCAGCACCCCGACCAGGACGGCGGTGCCGACGGCCACCGCGCGACCGGCCCAACCCGCGACCTCGGTACCGAGGTGCCGGTCCCGACTGGCCGCCCAGACCAGGGCACGTAGCGCCCGGCCACCGTCGAGGGGCAGACCGGGCAGGATGTTGAAAACCGCCACGATGACGTTGCTCACCGCCAGTTGAAGGGCAAACTGGTCAGGCAGCGTACGGTCGGGCAGGGCGATGGTGGCCAGCACGGCGGCCACGCCCAGCACCAGCGACACGGCCGGGCCGGCGAGCGAGACGAGAAGATCCACCCGGGGGGTCGGCGCATCCCGTTCCATCTCGGTGTAGCCGCCCAGCAGTTCCAGCGTGATGCCGCGTACGCCGATGCCGTACCGCCGGGCGGTCAGCGCGTGTCCGAGTTCGTGCAGCAGGACCGACCCGAGCAGGCAGACCACGAAACCGAAGCCCACCAGATAGCCGGTGACCTGCGACAGCTCAAGCTCACGGCGGACGAACTCGCCATAGACCACGGTCACCAGAACGGCCAGCAGGACCATGGAGGCGTTGAGGTAGACCGGTACGCCGAGGACCCGACCCACGGCAAGTCCGGGGCGGCGGTCGGGCCGACGTTTCCGTTTTGAACTGTCCTCCACCGGGTCGATGCTACGTAACCCCCGACGCCAGCCTCGAATCCCGTAGCCGCTCGCCACGCACACCGGTACGGCGGGCGGGCCGCGTAACCGTCGTACCGGTGCCTTAGCCTTCCGGTCATGACGGCGGAGATGGTGACGAAGCAGACGACCGGGCGCTCCCCGGTGGCCGAACGGCCCCCAGGGCCCTCGCTCTCGCCGTCGCGTGCGGCGGATTTCAAGACCTGCCCGCTGCTGTACCGGTTCCGAAGCATCGACCGGCTGCCCGAGCGGCCCAGCCTCGACCAGATCCGTGGGACCCTGGTGCACGCCGTACTGGAACGACTCTTCGACCTGCCGGCCCCGGCCCGAACGCCGACGGCGGCGGGCGACCTGGTCGGCCCCGAGTGGGACCGGCTGGTCGCGGACGAGCCAGGGCTGACCGGGCTCTTCGCGGACGAGGCGGCGGTGGACGTCACCGAGTTCCTCGGGTCGGCCCGCCGGCTGCTCGACGGCTACTTCACGGTCGAGGATCCGCGGCGGCTCGAGCCGGCCGAGCGGGAGACGTTGATCTCCACGGTGGTCGACGACGAGTTGCTGATCCGCGGTTACATCGACCGGCTCGACGTGGCTCCGGACGGGGCGCTGCGGGTGGTCGACTACAAGACCGGGGGCGCCCCCAGGGAGGCGTTCGAGGCCAGGGCGTTGTTCCAGCTCAAGTTCTACGCGCTGGTGCTCTGGCGTACGCGTGGGGTGGTCCCCAAGGTGCTCCGCCTGCTCTACCTCAAGGACGCGGAGATCTGCGACTACGCACCGGACGCGGACGAACTGGCCCGGTTCGAGCGCACCCTGGTCGCGCTCTGGCGGGCGATCGAGCAGGCGACCGCGAACCAGGACTTTCGTCCGAAGCCGAGCCGGCTCTGTGACTGGTGCAGTCACCAGGCCCTCTGTCCCGCGTTCGGCGGCACGCCGCCGCCCTTCCCCGATGTGACCACCACAGTGGTCGTCCCGGAACAGCCCCGACGGGCCGGCGGTCCGGCGGGGGACGAGTAACCCCTCCTCCCGGAGGAGGAGACACGGTCCACCCCCGGTGCGGACGACTTCGCCCGCACACCGACTACCGTCGCCAGCATGACCCGTATCGACGTCCCCGCGACGCGCGACCGGCCGCTGGACGAGGCCGGCACGGATGTCGTCACGCCGACGTCGGGGAGTCGCTGGCGGCTCCCCCGTCCGACCGGCTACGACGGCCGGATACTGGCGCGGGACGGGCTGCTGGCCGGCCTGGTGGTGCTCGCCGAGACGCTGCTTGCGGCGAGCGGGTCGGCCGAGCCGACCAGCGGCGGGTGGCCGACGACGATCACCTGGAGCCTGGTCTGCGCGCTACCGATCGCGCTGAGTCGACTACTGCCCCGGGTCGCCGTGGCGCTGGCCGTGGCCACCGCTGGCGGCGCGGTGCTCGACCAGCACGAGCCACTGACCGCGATCGTGGCGTTCGTCCTGCTCACCTACACCACCTCGGCCAGCTTCCCGCTGCGCCGGGCCGTGGTCATGACCGCCCTGCTCTGGACACCGATCCTGGCCGCCGCACTGACGCTGCCCGTGCCGGTCGGCTCGATCGGAATCACCCGGGCGTACATGATCTTCACCAACGCGCTGATCGCGCTGGTCTGCTTCTTCGTCGGACGTACCGTGCACGCCCGACGGGCCACGATCAGGGCGCTGGAGGAACGTGCCAGGGTGGCCGAGGAGAACCAACGGTCGATGGCCGACCAGGCGGTCGCCGACGAACGCCGCCGCATCGCCCGCGAACTGCACGACATGGTCGCCCACCACGTCAGCGTGATGAGCGTGCTCGCGACCGGTGCCCGACGGGTGTTGGCCCGCGACCCGGTCGCGGCCGACGAGGCACTCGGCAGCATCGCCGAGACCAGCCGAACCACCCTGCGCGAACTGCGCCGTCTGCTCGACGTGTTGCGTACCGACGCCGAGCCGGCCGCCGATCTGACCCCGCAGCCCGGCCTGGCCGGACTTGAGGCGCTGGTCGACCAGGTACGCGAGGCCGGTCTACCGGTCACGCTGCGGGTGGAGGGGGCACCCGCACCGCTGGAACCGAGCCTCGCCCTGACCGTGTTCCGGATCGTGCAGGAGGCGCTCACCAACGCGCTGAAACACGCCGGTACGGCCACCGCCCAGGTCCGGCTCACCTTCGGGGTCTACTGGCTGGTGGTGGAGGTGCTCGACACCGGGCGCGGCCCGTCGCTCGACCCGAACCGTGCCGGGCACGGCCTGGTCGGGATGCGTGAGCGGGTCACCCTCTACGGTGGGACCCTGCGGACCGGCCCCCGTCCGGGCGGCGGTTTCCGGGTGTACGCGAAAGTGCCACTGGAAGCCACCGCTGTGCCGAGCGGCGAGGGGGCGGCGTGACCGAACGCAGTGAGGAGGCGGCGTGACCGAACGCAGTGAGGTCACCAGCCAGCACAGTCACACAGGTCACGACGGTGACGAGCGCAGCGAGGAGGCGGCGTGACCGAACGCAGTGAGGTCGCTGGTGGGGATCGGGTGGACCGTGTGCGGGGTGTCCGTCCGGTACGGATCCTGCTCGCCGACGACCAGCCGCTGTTGCGTACCGGGTTCCGGATGGTGCTCAGCGAGGAACAGGACCTCGACATCGTCGGCGAAGCCGGCGACGGGTCCGAGGCGGTCGAACTCGCCCGGCGGTTGCTGCCCGATGTGGTGCTGATGGACATCCGGATGCCCCGGATGGACGGGGTGGCCGCGACCCGGGCCATCGTCGATGCTCGGCTGCCGGTACGCGTGCTCATCCTGACCACCTTCGATCTCGACGAGTACGTGGTGGGCGCGTTGCGGGCGGGCGCGAGCGGGTTCCTGGCAAAGGACGTGCCCGCGGAGGATCTGGTGAGTGCCATCCGTACCGTCGCCGCAGGCGAGGCCGTGGTCGCGCCACGGATCCTCAAGCGACTGCTCGACCGCTTCGCCGACCTGCTGCCCGACCCCTCGTCGACTCAGCCGAAGGCGCTCGACGTGCTGACCGAACGGGAGAGGGAGGTGCTGGTGCACATCGCCCGGGGACTGTCCAACGCGGAGATAGCGCGGGCCCTCTCCATCAGTGAGACGACGATCAAGACGCATGTCGGACACGTACTGACCAAACTCTGCCTACGTGACCGGGTGCAGGCTGTGGTGTTCGCGTACGAATCGGGGCTGGTCCGGCCGGGCGGGTGACGCTTCCCGAGCGCTCCCCCGTGGGTCGTACGTCCCAGGGACGGGGTCGACCCTCCTCCGGTCGGAGCCGGCGGTACGCGAGGTCGCACGCGGAAACCCTCCGAGCGCAGGATGACCGGATTGCCCCGGCCACCTAGCGTGACGGTAGGACGGCGAACGTCGTCATCGACCGAGGGAGAGATCGTGACGGGGACAGTACCCGCAGCCAGCGCTACAGCGGCGGCGCGTGCCAGTGACGTATGGAAGGTATACGGCAGCGGCGAAGCACAGGTCATCGCACTCCGCGGCGTCACCGCCGAATTCGAACAAAGCCGCTACACCGCCATCATGGGACCCAGCGGATCCGGCAAATCAACCCTCATGCACTGCCTCGCCGGACTCGACTCCGTCACCCGCGGCACCATCCACATCGGCAACACCACCGTCACCGGACTCAACGACAACGGACTCACCAAACTCCGCCGCGACAAAGTCGGCTTCATCTTCCAACAATTCAACCTCCTCCCCACCCTCACCGCAGAAGAAAACATCCTCCTCCCCCTCTCCATCGCCGGACGCAAACCAGACCCCGACTGGTACCAAACAGTCATCAAAACCGTCGGCCTCGCCGACCGCCTCCACCACCGACCCAACCAACTCTCCGGCGGCCAACAACAACGCGTCGCCTGCGCCCGCGCCCTCGTCGCCCGACCCGACGTCATCTTCGCCGACGAACCCACCGGCAACCTCGACTCCCGCGCCGGCGCCGAAGTCCTCACCTTCCTCCGCGACAGCGTCCGCAACCACCACCAAACCATCGTCATGGTCACCCACGACCCCGTCGCCGCCAGCTACGCCGACCGCGTCATCTTCCTCGCCGACGGCGCCATCGTGGACGAGTTGACCGATCCCACCGCCGATGCGGTGCTGGACACGCTCAAGCACCTGGACGTGCTGGCGCACCAGCCCGAGGTGGCGTGATGCTGCGCGCCACGCTGAAGAGCCTGCTCTCGCGCAAGCTCCGGCTGGTTCTCTCCGGTTTCGCGATCATCCTCGGTGTGATGTTCGTGGCCAGCGCGTTTGTCCTCACCGACAGCCTCGGTGGCCGGTTCGAGCAGCTGTTCCAGACCATCAACAAGGATGTCGCGGTCCAGGTGCAGGTGGCCGACGCCGCCGGGGACGACCCGGACCGGCCGTTGTTGACCGATGCGGATCTGGAGCGGCTGGCGGCCGTGGACGGGGTCCGTGCGGTCATCGGTGATGCCAGTTCGGAGGGGCTGACCCCGTTCCGGAAGGAGAACGGCAAGGCGCTGCCGCCCGGGGCGCCGCATCTCGCGGTGGGACTGGGCGAGGACGACTTCGTCGCCGACAGTCTGCTCCGGGTGGTCGAGGGCCGGACGGCCCAGACCGGGAGCGAGGTGACGCTCACCCGTTACACCGCCGAGCAGACCGGTCACCAGATCGGTGACCGGATCAAGATCTACGTGCCCCGGAGCGCCACCAGTTCCGAGTGGACCGTGGTCGGACTGCTCGAATACTCCGGTGGGCGGGCGACGCTCGGCGGCGAGACCATGATCGGTTTCACCGTGCCGGAGGCCCAGCGCCTCTTCTACGGGCGTACCGGGGTCTTCGGCGGCGCCCAGCTCCAGGCGGACTCCGGGGTGTCCCACGAGACGCTGAAGGAGCGTGTCGGCACGGCCGTGCCGACCGGCTTCGAGGCGGTCACCGGGGAGGAGGCGGCCGAGCAGCAGGCTGCTCCGCTGAAGCAGCTGCTCACCTTCGTGAACTGGTTCTTCCTGGGCTTTGCCCTGATCGCGCTCCTGGTCGGGATGTTCCTGATCTTCAACACGTTCAACATCATCATTGCCCAGCGGTCCCGGGAGCTGGCACTGCTGCGCGCCCTCGGCGCGAGTTGGGGCCAGGTGACGGGCAGCGTACTGGTGGAAGCGGTGGTGGTCGGCCTGATCGCGTCCACCCTCGGTCTGGCCGCCGGGATCGGGGTGGCGGTCGGTCTCCAGGCGCTCATCGCCGCCTTCGGCTTCCCCCTGCCCGAGGGTGGACTTACTGTCAGCGGCCTCGCCATCGGCGTGTCGTACCTGGTGGGCGTGGTGATGACGGTGATCGCCGCACTGATCCCCGCGGTCCGGGCCGCCGGGGTGCCGCCGATCGCCGCGATGCGCGACGTGGTCCGCCCGGACAAGTCCCTGTGCGGACTGACCATCACCGGCGGTGTGGTCACGCTGATCAGCGCGCTGCTGCTCACGGTCGGACTGGTCGGGGTGGACGGGCTGACCGCGATCGCACTCGGTGTCGGCGTACTGCTCGCGGTGGTCGGGGTGGCGCTACTCTCGCCGGCACTGACCCGCCCCGTGGCCGGCACGCTCGGCCGGCTGGTGACCTGGGGTACCGCGACCGGGATCGGTCGGCGCAACACCCTGCGCAATCCGCGCCGTACGGCGGTGACCGCCGCGGCGCTGATGGTCGGCGTGACCCTGGTCAGCGCGGTGAGCGTGATCGGCGCCTCGCTGAAGGCCAGCGTGACCGACCTGGTGGAGAACAACCTCAGCGCCGCCGTGATCGTCACCACCGCCCTGGTCACGCCACCGAGTGGACGGGAGGGCTTCGACCCGGCACGGCTGGAGCAGGCGAGCCAGATCCCGGGGGTGACCAGGACCGTCTCGATGCATGCGGCGGTGGTGACCGTCGGGGGTCAGGCCAACTCGTTCATCCAGGCCACCGACCTGCCCACCGCCCAGGCGATGTTCGCGCTAGAGGACCGGTCCGGCACGTTGACCCCGACCGGGGAGAACGACGCGATCGTCGACGACGGCACGGCGGAGACAAACGGCTGGCGGGTCGGCAGCACCTTCGTGGTCGACATGCCGGTCGGCGGTGCCCGGACGTACACGGTTGCCGGGATCTACCAGCGCACACCGGTGGCGAGCGGGGTGCTCGTCTCCGACTCACAGGTGCGGTATTTCGCCGGGCCGCTGGCCCTGCAGGGCTTCGTCCAGGTGTCCGACGGGGCCGACATTTCGGCGGTGACCCGCCAGATCGAGACGCTCATGTCCGACTATCCGCTGGTCAGCGTCGTCGACCAGGCGACCTTCATCGGTCAGCAGACGGCGGCGGTGGACGGATTGCTGGCGATCTTCTACGTCCTGCTGGCGCTCGCCATCCTGGTGGCGTTCCTCGGCATCGTGAACACCCTGGTCCTGAGCATCTACGAACGGACCCGAGAACTGGGTCTCCTCCGCGCGGTGGGTATGAACCGCCGGCAGGTCCGGCGAATGGTCCGCGTGGAGTCACTGCTGATGGCGGTCTTCGGCTGCCTGCTCGGGGTCGGGCTCGGGGTGGCACTCGGGGTCACGGTCACCGAGGTGCTGCGCAACGCGGAGGCGATCACCATGGTCGCGTTGCCGTACGGGCAGCTCATCGCCTTCGTGGTCGCCGCGGCTCTGGCCGGGGTGGTGGCCGCGTGGTGGCCCGCGTGGCGGGCGTCCCGGCTCAACGTGCTGGACGCGATCTCGTACGAGTAACCGGCACAACCGGCGGGGACGGTGCGGGGTGGGCGCAGGGTGCCCACCCCGCACCGTCTTCTGTGGCGACCCACTCCAGCCAGGAACGAAATCGCGCCGATGATCCGGGCAAATCGCCACACGGAACGCGTTCATGCGGAAAAATCCGAATGGGCGACTGCCCTCGCCGCTAGCAGTCAGGGGCAACCCTGAGTGGACATCCGGGCCGACCCGCAGCGGAATATCCGCTTCGCCTCCACCTGCGGACGGACGAGTCGGGCGACGACGGCACCGAAGATGGAACTGCCAGCCGGACCAGGTGCCCGGCCGAACGACACTTTCCTTTGAAGGAGAATTCGAGTGACCGCGACGATAGACCAGAATACGCAGGCGGCGGCGCGTGCCAGTGACGTATGGAAGGTATACGGCAGCGGCGAAGCACAGGTCATCGCACTCCGCGGCGTCACCGCCGAATTCGAACAAAGCCGCTACACCGCCATCATGGGACCCAGCGGATCCGGCAAATCAACCCTCATGCACTGCCTCGCCGGACTCGACTCCGTCACCCGCGGCACCATCCACATCGGCAACACCACCGTCACCGGACTCAACGACAACGGACTCACCAAACTCCGCCGCGACAAAGTCGGCTTCATCTTCCAACAATTCAACCTCCTCCCCACCCTCACCGCAGAAGAAAACATCCTCCTCCCCCTCTCCATCGCCGGACGTAAACCAGACCCCGACTGGTACCAAACAGTCATCAAAACCGTCGGCCTCGCCGACCGCCTCCACCACCGACCCAACCAACTCTCCGGCGGCCAACAACAACGCGTCGCCTGCGCCCGCGCCCTCGTCGCCCGACCCGACGTCATCTTCGCCGACGAACCCACCGGCAACCTCGACTCCCGCGCCGGCGCCGAAGTCCTCACCTTCCTCCGCGACAGCGTCCGCAACCACCACCAAACCATCGTCATGGTCACCCACGACCCCGTCGCCGCCAGCTACGCCGACCGCGTCATCTTCCTCGCCGACGGCGCCATCGTCTCGGAACTGTTCGAGCCGACCCCGGAGACCGTGCTCGACACGATGAAGCGGATCGACGTGCTCGCCGAGGCGGAGAACTGATGCTGCGCGCAACCCTGAAGAGTCTGCTGGCCCGCAAGGTACGGCTGGTCCTCTCCGGACTGGCGGTGGTGCTGGGCGTCATGTTCGTCGCTGGCTCGTTCGTCCTCACCGACACCCTCGGGCGTTCCTTCGACTCGGTGTTCAGCGACGCGTACGCCACCACGGACGTGAACGTGGCTGCCAAGCCGAAGGTGGCGTTGAGCGAGTTCGAGGGCGAGCAGATCGCCACGCCGCTGCCCGCCGCCGCGCTGGAGACCGTACGGAAGGTGCCGGGTGTCGCCGACGCCACCGGCGTGGTCGCCACCGACGGGGCCCGCCTGATCGGCAGCAACGGCAAGGTGGTCACCTCCTTCGGTCCGCCGCAACTGGGTGAGAACTGGACCGGCGAGAACGAACTGTTGAAACTGCGTGAGGGGCGTGCGCCGACCGCCGACACCGAGATCGTGATCAACGCGGGACTCGCCAAGGCAGCCAAGGTCAAGGTCGGCGACCGGGTCGGAGTTCTCGTCGATCTGGCCCCGAAGCAGGAGTTCACCCTGGTCGGCGTCTTCGGCTACAGCGGTGACCGGGACAGCCTCGGCGGTGTCAACGAGGTGGCGTTCACCACCCCGGTCGCCCAGCAACTCATGCTCGGCGCCCGCGACGTCTACACCAACATCAGCGTCCGCGCCCAGGACGGCGTCTCCCCCGCCGCCCTGCGTGACCGGGTCGCCGCCTCGGTCGGCGACGGGTACGAGGTGAAGACCGGTGAACAGCTCTCCGCCGACTCGGCGGCCGGGTTGAAGGAGGGACTCGCCTTCTTCAACCAGATCCTGCTCGGCTTCGCCGGGGTGGCGCTCCTGGTCGGTACGTTCCTGATCCTCAACACCTTCTCGATCATCGTGGCCCAGCGCACCCGCGAGCTTGCGCTGATGCGGGCGATCGGCGCCAGCGGTCGGCAGGTGGTCCGTTCGGTCCTGGTCGAGGCGGTGGCGATCGGTCTGGTCGCCTCGGCCCTCGGCCTGGGTGCCGGGATCGGGGTCGGTGCGCTGCTGGCGTACGTCTTCGGGCAGTTCGGCGGCGGCCTGGAACTGGCCGGTGTGGGCGTACCGACGGTGGCGGTGATCAGCTCCTTTGCGGTCGGCATCCTGATCACGGTGATCGCCGCGTTGATCCCCGCGCTGCGCGCGTCCCGGATCCCGCCGATCGCGGCAATGCAGGACGTGGCCACCCCGGACCGCCCGCTCACCCGCCTCACCGTGGCCGGCGCGGTCGTCTCCGTACTCGGCGCCGGTCTGCTGGCCCTGGGGCTCACCGGTGCGGCCGGCGACAACGTGCTCGGCACCATCCTCGGCGGGGTGCTGCTCGCGTTCATCGGCGTGGCGCTGCTGACCCCGGTGATCAGCCGTCCGGTGGTGTCGCTGCTCGGCCGGATCTTCTCCTGGTCCGTCCCGGGCAAGCTCGGTCGGCTCAACTCCGGACGCAATCCGCGTCGGACCGCGATCACCGCAGCAGCGCTGATGATCGGCATCGCGCTGGTCACCGGAGTGACCATCATCCTCGACTCAGCCAAGTCGAGCATCGCGGGCCTGGCCGAGGAGACCATCAGCGCCGACCTGGTGATCTCCGGGGCGCAGTCCGGGCCCCGACCGCCGACCTTCGACCCGACGGTGCTGGAACGGGCGACGGAACTGCCCGGTGTCAAGGCCGTGGCCGGCTTCTGGGGCGACCTGGCCGTAGTCAACGGTGAGCGGGAATGGGTCAACGCGACGAACGACGTGCCGGCGATGGTCGACATCTACGGGGTGAAGCCGACCGCCGGCAGCATCGACGCACTTGACCCCGACCAGGTTCTGGTCGATGCGGACACGGCCCGTGACCTGGGCCTGAGTGTGGGCTCGACGGTTCCGGTGCAGCTGTCGCGGGGCGAGCCGCACACCTACACGGTGCGCGGCATCTACCGCGCGTCGGAGCTGTACAGCGGATTCCTGCTGCCGCAGGCGGCGACGAGGGATTTCGCGATCCCCCGGCCATCGCAGGGTTACCTGCAACTTGACCCGGGCGCGTCGGTCGGGCAGGTGCTCCCGCAGGTCGAGGCGCTGCTCGCGGACAGCCCGGAGGTGTCGGTCGCCGACCGGGCGACCTTCATCGAGCAGCAGACCGGGCAGTTCGACATGCTGCTCACGATGATCCAGATCCTGTTGGCGCTGGCGATCCTGATCGCCGTACTCGGGATCGTGAACACGCTGGCGCTGTCGGTGCTGGAGCGGACCCGCGAACTGGGGTTGCTCCGGGCGATCGGGCTCAACCGGGCGCGGACCATGTGGATGGTGACCGTCGAGGCCGTGGTGATCTCGGTCTTCGGGGCGTTGCTCGGCATGGTGGTCGGCGCTGGTCTGGGTGCCGCCGTGGTCCGGGCACTGCGAGACGAGGGCATCACCGACCTGGTGCTGCCCTGGACCCAGTTGGGTGTCCTGATCGGCCTGGCCGCGCTGGTCGGTGTGGTGGCGGCGGTGCTGCCGGCGATCCGGGCCGCCCGGATCAACGTCCTGGGCGCGATCGCACACGAATAGCCGCTCCGGGGGGACGGGGGCGTAAGGGCGGCGTCGCGTGCGACGCCGCCCTTACGGTGTGTCGTCAGCGCCCGGTCCACGAACGCTCTGGTACGTCGAGCTCTCTGCTGGGACTACCCGAACAGCCACCCGTCACCGTCGCCCGGACACCGGCACGGCTCAGGCAGGCGACGTCGGCAGATCCAGTCGGGCCACCAGGCGGGCCAGCAGCCCCAGATCCGCGCCGGTCAGGCTCTCCAACAGGTGTACGCCCTCCACCGGGTCGAGCGCGATCTCGCTCGGCACCGCGAGTACGGCGGCACCGGCGGCCACCGCGCTCGCCACCCCGGCCGGTGAGTCCTCGATCGCCACGCACCGCCTGACCGGTACGCCGAGCATTCGCGCCGCCGTCAGGTACGGCTCCGGATCGGGTTTGGCGGCCGTCACCTCGTCGCCGCAGACGACGACGTCGAAGCTGTCCCGACCGAGGGTCTCCAGGGCGATCTCGACGAGTTGCCGGCCGGTGGAGGTGACCAGCGCGGTCGGGATCCCGGCGGCCCGGACCAGTTGCAGCAGACCGAGCGCACCGGGCCGCCAGGGCAACCCGCCGACGAACAGCTCGGCCACCCGCTTCTCCAGCCAGGCCGCACCGTAGGCCGCGTCCCGCCACTCCTGTCCGAGGTCGGCGTGCATGATCGCCATCGAGTTCGCCATGCTGGAACCGATCATCGCGCGCCGGGCCGGGGCCGAGAGGGACCCGCCGTAGTGCGCGGCCAGCTCGTGCAGGGCGATCTCCCAGATCTTCTCGCTGTCGACGAGCGTGCCGTCCATGTCGAAAAGCACGGCGGCGGGGTGCGGGCCAGTCAGGACGTCCTCCCGGGTAGGTGCGGCAAGTCCCCTGATCATCGCAAGCGCGCTACCCCGTTACGGCAACGCCAGCGTGAGATGTGGCAGATCCCTCAGCGGACCAGCACTGCTTGTTGATCTTCATTGAAGCCGCAGTGGCCAGCGAGGGCCCGCAGATAGTCATCAATCGGACAACCATGGCGGACTATACCATTCAACAATTTATGCCCCCTTGCCATGCCCTGACAGTCGGATAGTTGACGACACTCGGGGCACGCCATTCACGCGTACTGCAGTAGCGTCCTCAGGCAGTCCTTCTGAGCCGCGATTCTCGGAGGTTCCTTGTGCCCATCGTTTCCGTGATGAATTACAAGGGTGGCGTAGGCAAGACAACCCTCACCGCGAACCTCGGTGCGGAGATTGCCAATACCGGCCGACGCGTCCTATTACTGGATCTTGACCCACAGGCCAACTTGACCTTTTCCTTCTACACGGTCGAAGAGTGGCAGTCCGAACTGCGCGAGACCCGAACCATCAAACGCTGGTACGACGGCGAGCAGCCGGGCCGCGAGGTGGCCCTAACCGATCTTGTCGTTACCCCGCCACGGGTCAACGCGGCCCTGGGCAACGGAGGCCGCCTAGACCTCATCCCGTCGCATCTTGGCCTGATCAACATCGACCTCGAACTCGCGGCCCAACTCGGAGGAACCACTCTCGCTGGTTCGAAGCGAAAGTTCCTACAGGTACACGGCTGTCTCGCCGCGGCGCTGCACGCCCCCGCATTCGCCGACTACGACCTCATCCTCATCGACTGCGCCCCCAACTTCGGATTGGTCACCAAGACCGCGATCGTGGCAAGCGGCCATGTCCTGATCCCGGCCCGGGCGGACTACCTGTCCACTCTCGGCATCGGCTACATGGTCGGCAGTTGTGAACATCTCCGGGACGAGTACAACGCGTATGTCGGTCATGACTCCGGACTTGAGAACACTCCCCCTACCATTGATCCCAACATCCTTGGTGTGGTATTCACGATGATCCAAACCTACGCCGGCCACCCGATCGCCATCCAGCACAACGCGATCGAACAGGTACGGGCGAACGCCGAGGCGCCGGTGTTGGGCGGGATGATCCGAAACAGCCCACGGGTCTTCGGCGAGGCTGGCGCAGCCGGCATCCCAGCGATACTTCGGGTTCCGAAGGACGACGAGATCGCCATCGAGTTCCGCATCCTGGTTGACGAGTTCCTCGGAGCGCTGGGGAGATGAGCAACGCGACCCTACTTGCCCAGGTGACACAGCGATGGGCAGAGTTCGTCGTCCAACTAAGCGACCACGACCTCGTAGCGCTCGCCGAGGGCGATCTCACGCTGTCGATCATTCGCCCGTCCCTCGGCTCGGCGTCGAACTTCGGTCACCCCCACGCGACAACCGCCGCACCACCCCGAGTATCCCCCTCGACGGAGACGTCATCGCCACTTAAGGCAGTTGCGCCGAGGCGACCGGCAGGATCCGCCGCACCTCGTCACCGGCCGACGCCGGCGGCGGCCTCGCGGCCCACTTCGGCCGACGCCGAAAAAATAGCCATACACCTACGGCAAGTCGAAACCGAAACCGAGGGCGCCGATTACCTCAACAACATCAGGCCCGGCAACGACCTGCTGCGGGAGATTGGATCCGTTCTCGGACTCAAGCTGGGTCGACTTCGCAAGGAGGAACTCGTACGTCGCGTGCTGGACCAGGCGATCGGCGCACGACGGAAGTTTGCCGGCCTGCGCGACTGGTGATCGGAACCCCTCTCAATGACCGTCAGCCAACGCGTATCCATGCCGGAGCCACTGATGCCAGCCCAACTTTCCCCTGCCCGAACGCGGCGCACGGCCTACCTGTTCGAGGGTCGCCGAGTACGGCTCGCCGACATCATCGCCGCAGGGCTGATCAAGCCCGACACCGTACTGCGATTCGACCGCCCACGGGTCGGGGAAGTACACCGAGCCCGCGTCACGGAGAACGGCTGGGTACGCCTGGACGACGGGCAGGAGTTTCGGTCACCTTCCCGAGCGGCAGCCGTCGCCGCAGGAATACGAGCAGTCGACGGATGGTTCGCGTGGCGGGTCGACTCCTCACAACGCTCGCTTGACTCGTACCGCCAGGAACTACTTGAGCAGGCGGCAGCCGAACCCGCAGGCCGTGAGGAGGTCAGTGCCGAGGAGGCGCTTGTCGCCAGGATCCACGACCAGTTGCGGGAATGGCGTACCCGCGCCGATGCCCGGAACCCTGAACGGATCAGGGTTCGGGAACTCTTGTCGCTCTGGGGGGCGCGTGACCGCGGCGACCACATCTCCCGGATCGAGGCGGATCTGGCGAACCATGGGCTGGCTACATTCCCCAGCTTCCGCACGGTGACGCTCGACGCGACAGTTGATGTCGTGAGCGAGGCCGTGGAGGAAGAGGAAGCGACAACGCCGGCCACCTCACCTACGCTCGACGAAACGGACGAGGTCGACGTGGGGTTCACCGTCGGTAATCTCCCGTCAGCGCTGGACGGCGTGATGTCGGTGCCACCGACAGCGAGCTTCGAGATGGCGATCACCGCGATGCTACTCAACGACTTCTCCCAGCTCGCGGTGATGGTGGGAACACACTCGCTGCGTGGTGCGGTGACATGGCAGTCGATCGCGCAGGCTCAACATCGCAACGCTGCCGCCAGTTTCAGCGAGGCGATCGTACCGGCACCAGAAGTCCGCTACGACCAAGAGTTGACCGAGATCCTGCCGACCCTGGAAAAGTCCGACTTCGTTTTTGTTCGCGATGCCAAGAACGCGGTCTCCGGCATCGTCACCACAGCTGACGTTGCTCACGAATACGGCCGGCTCTCCACACCGTTCCTACGGATCGGAGAGCTCGACCGAATGCTCCGCCGAGTGCTGGCCCGGACATTCGAACTGACAGACGTCATCGCTCTCTGCGACCCCAGTGGACGGCGCGGAATCAGCTCCTTCGACGATCTTTCGATGGGCGACTACCAGCGCGTACTGGAGCATCCGGAAAGCTGGGCAAAGCTGTGCTGGCCCCTGGATCGCGCAACCTTCGTCGAGCGCCTGCGGGAGATCCGAGAGATTCGCAATGACGTCATGCACTTCAATCCGGATCCCCTACCCACGGACACTGTCGCGAAACTGGGCAACATTCTGCGCCTGCTCCGCCACTACCACGATTGATCGCTGCCGCGAAGGGGACCTTGTCCAGGGCCAGCCTCGTGTCTCTAGGTGAGGTCGCAGGCGGCGAAGGAGCGGTCGTAGCCGCGGAAGAACGAGTCGATCCGTTGCTCGGCGGTGCCGTGCGACCCTTCCGCGAACCATGGCTGGTCCGGGTCGTCTCCGACGGCCACCAGACCGGCGCGGAACTCGTCGAGGTCGCCGTCCTGCAGGTCGAGCTGCCTGCTCTGCACCGAGTCACCGAGGTAGGCGCCGGCCATGCAGTCGGCTTGCAGCTCGGCCTGGATGGTGAACTGGTGCCGGATGCCGAGCCGCGCCTGGATCGCGTGCGCGTACTCGTGGCCGAGCAGGAAGAAGATGAACGCGTCCCCGATCTGCCGGAAGGCGGCGACCGCCCAGTTCACGTCGTAGGCGATGAAGTCACCGGCGGGGCAGTAGACCGCGTTGTTACGGGGGATCTCCTGTTGGCCGCAGGCGATCTCGCCGGCGCGGGAGTAGGTGAGGACCCGGCCGACCGCCTCGAACCGCTGCCCCGACTCGGTGAAACGCTCCTGCCAGTACTGCTCGGCGAGGCGGACGGCACCGGCGATGTCACGCTCGAACTCCTCGACGCTCATGGTCCCGTCGACCGGCTCACCGGAGGTGCCGGACGGGGCGGCCGAACCAGGCCCGGATCGCTCGCCCGGCTGGGCGCCCGGCGTACCCATGCAGCCGAGTGTCACCGCGAGCGCGACGACCAGGCCGACCACCGCCGCCGCGCGCCTGGACCGGTACGTGGTCTCTACCGTCATCGCGGCCTCCTCGGCGATCGTGCCGCCCGTCGAACGGCGGTGCGTCAATGATTGCCGTTCGACGGGCCGGTCGCCACGGTCCACGAACGACGGACACCGGGGCGCGCGTCGGATGGTGGGCGTCCGCCCGGCCGGGCGACCAGGTGGGCCGCCCGGCGGGGTTCGGTCGCTCACCTGGTGGCGACACCTACCGGGGTCGAGGAGGCCACCGGGGTCGGTGTCACGACGTCGGCCGCCGGCCCGGACGTCCGACGCACGGTCGGTACGAGCAGCGCCGCAGCGACGGCCGCCACCGAGAGCCCGGCGAGCATCGCGAAGCCGTGGCTGTAACCGGCCTCCCGGGGCAGGCCACTGGACTGGAGGTTGGCGGTGACGATGCTGCTCATCAGGGCGGCCCCGATCGCGCCGCCGATGGTGCGGATGTTGGCGTTCATCCCGACGGCGGCACCGGTGTGGTGGGCCGGCACACTCTTCACGATCAGGTTCGTCATGGCCGAGTAGGCCAGCCCGATACCCAGGCCGAAGACGGCCGCTGCGGCACCGAGCTGCCAGCGGGCGTCGTGTGCCACGACAAGCCCCGCGCAGGCCAGCACGCTGAAGGCCGAACCGGTGATAAGCTGCGCCTTCGCGCTGAACATCGGTTCGATCCGGCCGCTGACCAGTCCTGCGGCGAACATGGTGACCAGCATCGGCAGCATCAGCAGGCCGGCTTCGGTGACGCTCGCGCCGAACCCGTACCCGGCCGTGGCGGGGGTCTGGGTGAACTGCGGGAGGAAACCGTAGAGGGCGAACATCGCCCCGCCGAAGAGCAGCGCGACCAGGTTGGTGGCCCATACCGCAGGCAGTCTCATCATCCGCATGTCGATGAGCGGGTTCGCTGAGCGGATCTCGGTGGCGACCCAGCCAACGAAGATCACGACGGCCGCCGCCAGCAGACCGATCACCTTGGTCGACTGCCAGCCCCACTTCGGCGCCTCGCTGACCGCGAGCAGGAGCGCGACGAGCCACCCTGACATGAGTACGGTGGCGAGCCAGCTGATCCGGCCCCGGTTGCGTACCGGCGACTCGGGGACGAACCGGTGTGCCGCGAGCGCCGTCAGTCCGACGATCAGCAGCGGAATCCAGAACAGCCATCGGTAGCCGAGCAGGCCCACGATCGGTCCGGCGAGTACGACGCCGAGGCCGCCGCCGACCGCGATGATGGCCGACATCGTGCCGATCGCGGAGGACATCCGGGCCGGCGGGAACTCGTCCCGGATGATGCCGAACGAGAGTGGGAACACGGCGCCGCCGATGCCCTGGATGAGCCGGGCGATGATCAGCACACCGATGTTGGGTGCGATCGCGGCCAGCAGGCAGCCGACTGCGAGTCCCACCAGGACGAGAACCAGCACGCGCTCCTTGCCGATCATGTCGCCGACCCGGCCGAGGATCGGTGTGAAGATCGCCGCAGAGAGCAGGTAGGCGGTCAGCACCCAGGTCACGGTGCTCTGGGAGGTGTGCAGGTCGTGCTGGATCGTGGAGAGCACGGGGCTGATCAACGACTGCATCATCGCGAAGAAGCCGGCGCCGGCGCCGAGCACGGCGAAGGTCACCTGTGGGGACGTACGTCTGGTGGTCGATGCCACGAGGACTTCCTTAGGGGGACTAGCTGGAATGGTTGCCAGTGGCCCGCCCGGCAACTGGTCGTCCGGCCAGTGGTCAGCGAGCTAACTGCCTGCTCCGTCCCGTTCCGACGGGAGGTAGCATATGCGGAGGGATCCCTCCGAACAACAAGAGGAGGGGTGCCTCCAGAAAGCTAGCGGAGGGTTGCCTCCGGTTGCAACGGAAGTGGGGAGAACACGCTGTGACGAACGCCATACCGGCATCCGGCACCCTCTCCACCCGACCGAAGCGCGCCGACGCGCGGCGGAACTACGACAAGCTGGTGGCGACGGCCCGCACCGCCTTCGGCGAAGACGGCGTATCGACCTCACTGGAGGACATCGCCCGCCGGGCCGAGGTCGGCATCGGCACCCTCTACCGGCACTTCCCCACCCGCCGAGACCTCTTCGAGGCCGTCTACATCGACGAGGTCGAAGCACTCTCCCGCTCGGCCGCCGACCTGGCTGGCGAGCCGCCCTGGGACGCGCTCGTCGGCTGGCTGCGCCGCCTCGTGGAGTACATCGGCACGAAACGGGCATTGGCGGAGGAGCTGATACACGACTCCGAGATCTTCCGGCGCTGCCGGGACGAGGTGTACGCCGCCGGCCAACCGCTGCTCGCACGCGCCCAGACCGCCGGCGTCGTCCGGCCCGACACCAACATCGACGACGTGATGCGACTGGTCAGCGGAATCACCCTGGTCAAGGTGACCGAACCAGCGCAACTGGAACGGGTGCTCAACCTGGCACTCGACGGACTACGCCCACAGGCCCCGAGAAGCTGAGTCACTCCCCCGGCAGGTGCACGACCCTGTTGTACTTCGCGAGCACGAGTCGTCCCGTTTCGCCCGTCCACCGGGTGACCGAGGCGTTCGCCACCGGTCCCGCCCGTACGACCGTCTCCAACTCCGCCAAGGACAGGCCCTCGACCAGCTGACGCAGCATCAGCACCACCGAATCGTGGGCGACCAGCAGCACCCGGGCCCCGGCGTGATCGCGCCGTACGTCGTCGAGCAGTGCGCCGAGGCGGGCCGCCACATCCAGCAACGACTCACCGCCGCGCGGCCGGTAGTGAAACTCGTCCGTCGCGCTGCGGCGGGCCACCTCGCCCGGAAAACGGGCGGCGATCGCGGCCCGGGTGAGCAGTTCCAGTTCGCCCGTCACGCGGTCACGCAACCGCTCGTCGATCGAGGGTTCCGGCAGGTCCGGGATCCCCTCCACCCGCGCGGCCCGCACCGCCAGTCGCCAGCTCTGCACGGCCCGCCGGTACGGCGAACAGATCACCACCTGCGGTCGCCGGTCCTCGGGAAGCGCACCGAAGTGCTGCCCGAGGGCGACCGCCTGCGCCTCGCCGAGTGGTGAGAGCGCGATGTCGGCGTCGCGACCGGTGACACCACTGTCGGTGCTCCCCGCCGCGTCGGCGATCGCGAACGCCGCGTTCGCCGTGCTCTGCCCGTGCCGGACCACCGTCAGCTCGGCGACCTCGGTCGCTGATCCGGGTGCCACGTCCACGGCTCTTTCTCCCCGTCTCGTACGGTCAGGCGCGCGTGGCCCTCACCGGCTCAACGGTTGCGGCGGCGGCGGGACATCGCCCACCACACCCCGGCCAGCGTCGCAACGAACAGCGGCAGAAGGCAGACGACCGACAGGATCAGCACGTGCCACGGTTTGATCGCACCCATTCGAGGCACCTTACAGAGATCCGCCAGCAGACAGTTACCCGTTTCCGCCCGACGCCGCCACACTCGGCGCCGGTGTCGGCGGTCCGCTGATCCGTACCGCCTCGTCCGAGAAGTTGCCCTGCTCGCTGTAGGAGATCAGGCGATCCCCCGAACAGCGATAGGTCGTCGGTTCGAGGAAGAACGTCAACGGCGCGGTAGCGTTGATCTTGCCGTTGCGGCGCAATGTGCCGACCGCGTCGGACTTGGTGATGTTGCCGGTGATCTTCCCGTTCTCGGCGTAGTACGTGCCGGATGCCTTGCCCCGGTCCACCTCGGACCAGGTGACACCGCGCAGGGTGCCGACCCTCGGTTCCATCTTGCTGTAGTCGACGGAGGAGGTGCCGTCGGCCCGATAGGTCTCCACCACCCCGGCACCACCGACGTACTGCACCTGAATGTCGTCGACATAGCCGATCACCCGGCTGCTGGTGATCCGCCAGGTGCCGAGCAGGCACGGGTCGATACCGGGTGGGTAGCTGGGCGATGGGGTCGGGGCCGGGGTCGGTGACAGACTCGGCGACGGTCCCGGCGCCGATGCCCGGGGTTCGTCGCCGCCGGGGGACACCACGACGAACACCATCGCGACCAGGGCCAGGACCGCTCCTCCCGCTGCCACGCTCAGTGCGATCCGCCCGGCCCGTACTCGGGCCTCCCCGCCGGCCCGGACCCAGCGCGACGGAGACAGCCGCCTACTGGTCCGCGTCGTGAGTCCGACATCGTCGGCACTGCTGGGGGTCAGCTCGGCGAACCGTTCCCGGTGCTGGGCCACGGCGCCCACCTCCACCGTGTCCCCGAGCGTTACCGGCGTGTTGTCGACCGCTGCCCCGGCGCCGACGGACCCGGTCGCCGTGGCATCGGTCGTCGCCAACACGGCGGTGGACGTCGCGGTGGCCCGCAGGCAACCCTCGGCGACCGCCAGCTCCGGCTGCTCGACGGTGACCGGGGCGAAGCCGAACGCCCGGTGCAGATGGGTGACCACCGCCGGCATCCGACTCGACCCACCCGCCAAAAAGATCGCGTCGAGCGCGGTCGCACCGACACCGGCCAGTTCCAGCACCTCACGTACGGCCGCGACGGTCCGATCCAGGATCGGTGCGGCGAGCCCGTCGAGTTCCTGGCGCCCCAGCGGCACCACGATGTCGAGCAGAGGCAGATAGACCTGGGTGGTGGTGGCGCGGGACAGCATCTCCTTCGCCGCCCGGACATTCGCCCACAACTGCTGCCGGGCCCGCCGATCCGTCGCGGTCACCGGTGCGTCCAGCCGCCCCCACACCACCGCATCCGGCACCGCCGCCGCGAGGTGCGCCACGATCGCGGCGTCCAGATCCAAACCACCGCAGTCGGGCAGCCCCCGGGACGCGACCACCGCGAACCCGTCCCCGGTACGCCGCACCACCGCCGCGTCGAACGTACCGGCGCCGAAGTCGTAGACCACCGCGGTTCCGCCGTCCGGAATCGCATGACCGGCGCTGTCCACGAACGCGTGCGCGGCGGCGACCGGCTCCTCGACCAACCGGGTCCCCGGCGGCGCGGCGGCAAGCAACGTGGCCCGGCGGGCGCTCCCCCACCCGGCCGGGCAGGTCACCACCACCTCAAGAGCCCGCTCCGGCAGGTCGCCGGTGACGTTCGCCGCCTCCAGCAGCACCCGGTCCAGGACAGCCCCGAACAACCGCGACACGGCCAACTCCGTATCGCCGAGCAGCACCGTACCCTCGTCGACCCGCTGTTTCGGATGCGGTTCGAAGGCCGCCGGCCGGGCCATCGCCGTGTGCAGGGCATCCCGGCCGACCAGGATCCGTCCGGTGGGGTCCAGGCAGATCGCCGACGGCAGCAACGGCGATCCGTCGAAGAGCAACGAGCGCGGCGTACGCCCCGGCACGGAGACCATCGCCACAGTGGTGGACGTACCAAAATCGATGCCCAGTCGGGCTGGTCCAACCTCGTCAACGGCGGGCACGCGTACAAGGTATCGAACAGGTTCCCACCCGTTCGCCCCCTTCGACGACGCCCGGCTGTCTGTCGTACCCGTCTGGCATCGTCGTCGCGTGACCGCTGCCAAGGCCGGCGGCAACCGGCCCTGGCGGCAGGACGCCGGCCCGGAGCATCGCGCTCCGGGCCGGCGAAAGCCGGATTGGAGGCGGTGACCGTGCCGGACACCCCCTATGAGCTGGACATCGCGGAGGTGTTCGCGGTCACCGGTCGCCCTGTGATCGTCAACGGACCAGCCGCCGGCCGAGGGCTGCTCCGCGATGGACAGCGGGTGGAGGTGCTGCGGAACGGTGGTGTCGTCGCGACCGCCCGGGCATTCGTCGAGTTCCACGCTCGCCCCGGGACGACCTCTCTCGTCCTGCTCGGTCTGGCCACAGCCGACGTACGCCCAGGTGACGTCGTACGCGCCGAGCCGTGACCAGCGCGGGGCCTGACCCTCGACCTGCTGCGGGATCCGCCGAACCGGCCTCGGCTCCGGCGTCGCGAGCGCCGTCCACGCTGTTGCGGATGGCGCTCGCGACGAGGTTTCTCGGGGGTTACGGGCTCAGCGGGCGAGCCCACCGTCGGCCATGATGGTCTGGCCGGTGAGGAAGCTGGCATCATCGCTGGTGAGGAACGCAACGGTGCCGACCAGGTCGTCCGGCTGGCCGTTGCGCTTGATTGCCTGAGCCTCGGCGACCGCCGCGAGAACCTCCTTCGGGTGAACCTGCAGGACGCCTGGCGTGATGGTGAGGGTGGGGCCGACCGCGTTGACGGTGATGCCGAACGGGGCGAGGTCGTTGGCCAGACCCCGGGTGAAACCGATGTTGCCCATCTTGCTCGCCATGTAGTGCGACAGGCCGGGGCTCGTGGTGACGATCGAGTTGGAGGTCAGGTTCACGATGCGACCCCAACCTCCCTCCTTCATCACCGGCAGTACGGCCTTGACCATGAGGAACTGCGAATCGAGGTTGACCGCGATGACGCGTCGCCACATGTCGTAGTCGAGTTCGTCGATGTCGCGGAACGGAAAGATGCCGGCGTTGTTGACCAGGATGTCGACCCGGCCGAAACGGCGCGCGACCTCTGCTCCGACCCCTGCCGTCTGTCCGGGGTCGGACACGTCGGCGGTGAGGCCGACGGCCACACCGCCGCTCTTCTCCAGCAACGCAAGCGTTTCGTCAGGACTGTCGAGATCAACCGCGACGACCGTTGCGCCGCGCTCGCCGAGGTGGCGGGCGATGGCCTGGCCGATGCCACGGCCGGCGCCGGTGACAACAGCCACGCGTCCTTCGTGTGTCTGAGGGAATGACATGGTCTGCAACTCCTCTGGATCAAAAATTCGATGCTGGTCTCTGTCGGCGTGCTCACGGCACGGCGCGCGAGACCCCTCCCCGGGCGACGCCGCCCGGAAGTTCTCAGGCGCGACGGCCCGCCTTCAACGCCCTCGTGACGTTCGCGACGCGCTTGCCCTGGTAGGTGCCGGCGGCGCGGGCGGTGTCGTCGACCGGGATCTCCCCCTGCCCGCCACTCACGTGCGCGGTTCCGTAGGGGTTTCCGTCCACGAACTTGATGGGGTCGGTGAAACCGGGAGGCACCACGATTCCGCCGAAGTGGTAGACGGCGTTGTAGAGGGCCAGCAGGGTGGACTCCTGGCCACCGTGCAGTTGGGATGTGGCGGTGAAGCCGCTGTACACCTTGTCGGCCAGGAGGCCCTGCATCCACAGGCCCCCGAGCGTGTCCAGGAACTGCTTGAGCTGGCTGGCGACGTTGCCGAACCGGGTGGGGGAACCGAATACGACGGCATCGGCCCAGAAGACGTCCTCCGGCGTGGCGAGCGCGATGTGTTCGGTCGCAGCCGCGTGGGTTGCCCAGGGCTGACTGCTCGCGACCACCTCCCTGGGCGCAAGCTCGGCCACGCGCAGCAGTCGCACATCCGCCCCGGCAGCGGAGGCACCGGCAGCGACAGCCTCGGCGAGTTGGTGCACCGTGCCGGTGGAGGAGTAGTAGATAACGGCCAGCTTGACGTCGTCAGCCACGGCTAATCCTTTTCTGTACGAAATACCCAAATCTGGCGCTGGGCGTCGGGAATTGAGGCGCCGAGCGCAACGAGCACCTCGGCGCCACAGGGGGCGACGGGTTCGGCACGCACTCGGGGTGGGGTTCCAGAAAACTGCTTGCTCAAGCAACATATCTCGCGGACCCGTTTCGGTGACAAGTCCGGCCCGGGTGCCCAACATCACTTGACTTGACCGCTCCCGTGGAGCGACACTCGCCGGCTGCCGGCACGGGCTCCGTGAGGCGGTGCGTCACCAGGCCGAGTGGGCCTCATCGATCTTCAGAGGCATGAACGGGTACGACAACCTGTGTGCCGACACCGCACTGGCGGAGCTAGGAACAGCTACTCACCGAGGTGGTTGACAACACCTTCGAGCTGGTCCGCGAGAGGTGAGATCAAGTCATCGCCCACGTGATCCATCACGCGCCTGCGGGCACTGCTCAGAAGGAACGGGTACGCGGCCTCCAGGCGTCCGAACCCCTCGGCCGTCAAGCAGGCCACGCTCCCCCGCGCGTCCTCAGCGGGCCGCCGTTTCCGCACCCAGCCACGCTTTGTCAATGCGTCCACCACCCGGGAGATGCGGCTGACCGACAGCGCCGAAAGGGAGGCCAGGTCGGTCACCCTCAGCTCGCGGTCCGCAGCCTCGGAGAGATGCATCAGTACCACGTACTCGGACAGCGTCAGCCCGGTCGACCTCACCAGGTCATCGTCCAGCGCTTTCGGCAACATGACCATCACCCGCTGCAGTGCACGCCAGAAGCGCTCTTCTTCTGGATCCAGAGGGACGTCGGCCACCTAGGCAGACTAGCCTGTCTACCGGAAGCCGCACCGACAACTCTGGCGTCCCCGCTCGGACCCTTACGGCTTGCGTCCGACGACGCAGTACTGGTCGATGATGCCCGGCGGCGTAGAGGGGTCCGGCTTCCACTCGTTGACCGAGACCACACCGGGCTCGACCAACTCAAGCCCCTCGAACAGGTCAGCGATCCGTTCGGACCGTCGGCGGTGAAGTCGCGTTTGACGAGATCATCGTGCACTGGCGGCCCCGGCCTACCGCCCTTGCCCCGCCGCCGCTTGCGGCTGAACGCGCTGAACCAGCCCATGCCGGAGCAGATCCTCCAGGCGGTGCACTCGGCCATCGGTCGCCCAGCCGCGCGGGCCTCGTCGGCCAGGAACCGATAGCCGAACTCCGGGTCGTCACGATGTGCGTCGAACAACGCGTCCGTCCGGTATGCCTCGGCCAGTTCGGCGTCGGTGACCGGGTGGGCAAGCCACCGGTAGTAGGGCTGTCGAGCGATGTTCAAGACCCGGCACGTCACCGCGACGGGGATCCCGCCGGCGGCGAGCTCGTTCACGAGCGGGTAAAGCCTTTTCCCGGCAGATTCGCCTGCGACAGATACGCCGCGGCCCGACGCAGGACTTCGTTCTCCCGCTCCAGCAACTTGATCCGCTTGCGCGCTTCGCGCAGCTCAACCGACTCGCCGCCGCTGACACGAGACTTGGTCTCCGCGTCGATGTCAGCGTGACGCAGCCACTTGAACAACGTCATCGGATGAACCCCGAAGTCCCTGGCGATCTGCTCGACCGTCACGCCTGGATCCCGATCACGGGCCACCCGCACGACGTCATCACGGAACTCACGAGGGCAGGGCTTGGGCGCAGCAACATCCTTCCAGCCCGCCTCCACGGCAAGCCAACTCAGATGTCACCTATCGGTGCAGCAGACCCCACCGCCGTCGGCGTTTGGTGCTTCGGACGGGGCCGTCGGCGGTTGGGCAGGCCTTTGATCCCGGCTCGACGCATCAACATCTCGACGGTGTTGTGACCGATGAGGATGCCGTGGCCGAGCCGGAGTTCGGCGTGAACCCGCGGGGCGCCGTAGACGCCGCGGGAAGTGGCGTGTATCTGACCGATCCGTTCAGTGAGCCAGGCCTGCCGCAATACTCGCGCGGAGGGTGGTCGGTTGCGCCAGGCGTAGTAGCCGGACACGGAGACGTTCAGCACCCGGCAGCAGACGTCGACCGGGAAACCCTCAGAGGCCATCGCCTTGATGGTCGCGTACCGGTCTTTTGGGGGCACCGCCTCCTTGAGTAGTTCGGCCGCGCGGCAGTGGACCGCCAGTTCGGTCTCCAACTCGGCGATACGACGCCGTGCGGCGACCAGTTCGGCGTGGTCTTTGGACGTCGTCCCGGGTAGCTGCCCGGTGTCAATCAGTTCCTGACGGCGCCAGGTGTAGATGGTCTGGTCGCTGATCTGAAGATCACGAACCAGATCAGCCACCGACCGGCCGGCCTTGAGTAGATCCAGAACCTTGCGACGGAACTCGGGTGGGTAACTCCTCGGCACGCTTGTCTCCAACGAGCGAAACGCACGAAAGTCAACCGAAGCGACTCCACCGAACCCGGGGAACATCAGCTGTCGTTTCTCCCACTTCGGCGGACGACCCGTCATCGACGCGGCAGGCAGCAGCGGAGCCAGAACCACCCACTGCCTGTCGGTCAGGTCATGCCGCCTCGTCACCGCTACGCTGGGCACGAGGTCTCCGGTATGAAGTTCTTGCTTGGTCGCAGAACCAGATACCGGAGACCTCTTCAGTTGTCAATCATCGCCACGCCATGCCCTCGCCGCCGCCGGCCTGACTTACGAAACACGCCTTAGCGGGGCCCGGTTCTTGTTCATCGTCGGCTCAGTCCGAGCGTCTTCGGGTAGTCCTCAATTCCGTGCAGGGCGTCAACGTGCTCCCGGGCCGCCCGTAGTGCTCCGTCGATGTCGAGGTTGTCGGACCGACGTTCGTACAGCACGTACGACCCGGGGCCGTATTCGCCAATCGACTGGTCGAGGTGAGCCTCGACGAATGACTCGACCCGTGCGTCCGTCGGGGACAACCAGAGCAACAGCCGAGCATAGAAGACGTTGCCCACCCCCGGTCCGAGGTCGACCTCCAACGAGCTTCGGATCTCCGCGCAGTACGCGTCGTCGGTCCTGCTCGTTTCCAGGTAGGGGCGATGCGTGGCCTCGCCACCGAAGTCGTAGTCAAGCCATATTCGAATGCCGTACTCGCCGAGGTCGAAATGGCAAGCGTGCAGCGTGGCGAGAAGCGCCACCGCTGCTTCTTGACCCGACACTATGCTCTCCTCTGGTGTCCCACCGACCGGATCTGAAATGTGTCGCCCGGAGGCCTACTCCATTTTGAGCATATAGACCACCCAGCGACCCTTGTGTCCGGCCGTCTTCGGCGCCTTTCTCACCACGACCGTGACCTCGAAGGCGTCCCTGATGTCGCCGTTGGCGAACGCGATCTTGCCTACCGCAGCTGGGAAGACCTTCGTGAACTCCCTGTCCGTACCGACGGGGATCTTGTCGTTGGCGCTCCACGTCGTGATGGACTTCAGGTAGGGCTCCAGCACGGCGTCGATGGTCGCCTGGGCAATATCTTCCTTAAGGCTCGACGCCCGGCCCTTCGCCTTCGGGTCGTTCTTTGCCCGCTCGAGGAGGTCCTCGTCGGACTTGCCGATGTGGTCCTTGGGGTGGGCGCCGTAGATACCGTTGTCGACGTCGACCTTGCCGCAGTTGTGTACCAGTACGGGGGTCTCACCGGCGAACACGTAGTACGTGCGCAGGTCGTACACCGAGATGTTGTGCACGGTGGCCTGCTCGGTGCGGGTCGAGATGGCCTCGACCTCGACCTCGTTCCCCTCCGCGGTCAGCAGTGCCTGGCCCGGCGCCAGTTCGTCCGCGTCGGTCCAGGCGCCGGAATCCGGCGTCCAGAACGGATGGTTGTGGGTCGCGGTGATGGTCCCAGTGGCGTCACCGGCGTTGCCGTCGAGGTCGACGGTGATCTCGACGAGCGCCCGGATGCCCGAGCCGGTGATGGTCGCGGTGATCTTCCGAGGGGCGCTGATCCGGGCCTTCGGGTCGGTGGAGAGGACAGCGTCGCCCGTGGTCAGTTTCTCGATTGGTTTGCGGGTGCCGTCGGCGAGCAGCACCAGGGTACCCGGGGCGAAGCTGTTGTCGCCCGTTTTGCACTTGCTCGCCAGTTCCTCGAATATCCGTTTGACACCACGGAACTTGTCCCCGAGCTTGACGCTGGCGGTGCCCCAGCCCAGGATGGGGACCACGCTGCCCGCGGAGAGCAGGCCGCCGACCCAGTCACCCCTGGCGAACGCCACGCCTGCGGCGACCCCGTCGCACGCCTCACCGACGGCCGGGGCGAGGCCGCAGAGCGTCAGGACAAGCTCGATGACGTCCAGCATGAGTTCGGCGTTGTCCTTCACGAACTCCTGGATGTCGCCCAGCATCGTGCAGCCCGAACTGTTCTTGAAAGCCGGGGAGTTGCACTTGGCCGGGCGGATCATCGCGTCCGCGAAGTTCGCGTACACCTTGCCGCACTCCATGGTCAACTGCGGCTCCGGGACAAAGCAGCCCCAGGTCATGTGTTCCTCGTACGCGGTCTTGGTGCCGTCACTGCCGCTACCCGGGGTGGTGCTGCGCTGGGCCTCCTCCCACTCCTTCAGCTTGGTGTTGTAGATCCGCTCCGCGTCCTTGGCGGCCATGTCGGCGGCGACGGCATCCGCCCCGGCCTCCTTGGCTGCCTGCCGGGCGTCCTGCGCGGCCCGGGCCGCGCCGGCCGCGTCCTTGCGTGCCCGCTGTGAGGCGGCGGTGGCGGTAGCCGCCGACCGCGCTGCCGCGTTCGCGCTGGCCTGCGCCGAGTTGGCCGCGTTGCGGGCGGTGGTGGCCGACTGGGCGGCCTGGTCTGCCGATGCCTTGGCGTCGAGTGCGGACGCGTATGCCTCGTTGGCGAAGGTCTGCGCCCGGCCGGCCGAGGTCTGCGCCTCGTCGGCGTAGGCCGCTGCCCTGGCGGCGTCTCCGGCGGCCTGGGCCGCGACCCGGTTCGCCTCGGCGGCGTCGGCGAGAGCGGCCTGCCCGTACTGCTGGGCCTGCTGGATGAGCGCCTGGACCGTTTTGACGTGCGCGGCCTGCTCGGCATCCCGCTTGGCGGCCTGGTAGCGGCTGGCGGTGAGGAAGTAGGAGACGTAGGAGGCCGGACCGGCGAGGGCAACCTGCCCGGCGGCCTTGACCTCGGGACCGCCGGCCTCCAACACCCGGTAGACCTCGAGCCGGTCGTCCGCCGTCCTGGCCGGGTACTGACCGCTGCGCAGGAACGTGTGCGCGTCAAGGGAGCTACCCGCCAGGGCTCGCTCGGCCGCCGACCGCAGGGACGGCCCGGCCGTCTCGATGAGCGAGTAAATCGCCTGCCGGTCCTTCGCGTACTTGCCGGCATGGGCACGGGTACGGAGGAACTGCTGCACCGCCGTGTCGTCCCCGGCCAGTGCGGCCTGCGCGGCGGTCTTCTCGTTCCCGACGGGCAGGCTGTCGATCAAGTGCCAGACCCGGGCGCGGTCGTCCTGCCCGACGGCCATCCGTCGTCCCTCGGCCAGCCACGACCGCAGCTCGACCTCGTCACCGGCGAGGGCCTCCTGGGCTGCGGTCCGAGTCCAGTCACTGCTGCTCTGGGCGAGCACGGCGGCCGCCCTGCGTCCCCGGTCGAGCACTACCTGGGCCGACGCTCCCGGCGCGGTGGCCTCGCTGATCAACTGGCGGGTGGCCGGGTCCACCCGGTCCTCCTCGGCGGTGTCCCACAGCAGCTTGCGATTCCACGCCGCCACCGCACCCGCGTCCGCGTTGAGCTTCTGATCCGCCGCCACGGCCTCCTGCGCGGCCAGCACACCCTGCTCGGTCGCCTCCGTCAGCCGGTCCTGGTCCTCCTGGCGGGCCAGTTGCTCCAACGCCACGGCCTGCTTGGCCGCCTCGATCGCGACGTTCGCCGCGGTCACCGCCGCCGCCGCGTGTTTCGCGGACTCCTCTGCGGCCTTCGCCGCGTCACCCGCGGCCGCGGCCGCCGCCTCCGCCGCGGTCGCCGCGGCCTCCGCGTGCTGTGCCGCCTGTGCCGCGTACGTGAACGCCTTGTCCGACTCCCGGGCCGCCCGCTCCGCCAACACGTACGCGCGATCCGCCGCTCGCGATGCGGCTGCGGCCTGACTCGCGGCCCGAGCCGCCGCATCCCGCGCCCGCTGGGCCTGTGCGCCCGACACTCCGGCCTGACCGCTGGCGTCGCTTGCCGCCCGTGCCGCCGCGTCGGCGTTCGCGCTCGCGCCCTTCGCTGCCGTGGAGGCCGCCTTCGCCTGCGCCAACGCCAGATCCCGCTGCGCCTTGACCTGGTCCAGCTCCCGTGCACGGGCCGCCGCGTTTCGGGCCTCCTGCGCCGCGACCCGTGCCGCTGCGGCCTTGCCCGCATCCGTGCGTGCGTCCGCTGCGGCCCGTTGCGCGCGCGATGCTGCCTGTGCCGTCAGCGACGCCGCCGTCGTTGCCTTCCGGGCCGCGTCCGCGGCCACCCGGGCGGCCCGCATCGCCGCGTTCGAGGCACCGATCGCATCCCGGGCCGCGTCCGCCGCACCATCCGCCGCGTCGGCTGCTCGCGCTGCCGCAGCCGACGCCTTCTGGGCCGCGCCGCCGGCTGCGGCCGTCTCCGCTGCGGCCGTCTCCGCCGCATTCTTTGCCTCCTCGGCGGCGTTCGCCGCCCGGATCGACGCCTCCGTCGCCGCCAACGACTCGCGCGCCGTTGCCTCGCTCGCCTGCTTGGCCTGCTCGGTCAGACTGCGGATCGACGCCAGCTCCTGGTCCCGCGCCCGCGCCACGAACTGACCCGACTCCAGGAACTCCCGCAACTGCTCCGCCGGGCCTGCCAACGCCTCCTGCGCCGCCGCATTCAGGGCCGGTCCGCTGTTGTTCGGTGCGTCGGTCAGCATCCGGGTCGCCGCCAACCGGTCGTCGGCCATCTGGGCGGCGTCCCGATCCTCGGCCAGGAACTCCGTCAACTGCGTCGGGGTGCCGGCGAGGGCCCGCTCGGCCGCCGACCGCAGGGTCGGACCGCCCGATTCCACCAGCCGGTACGCCCGTATCCGCTCGTCCGACGCCCACGCCGACTGCCAACCGCCCTCAACGAAGGCGGCAACCTCGTCCGGTGTGCCGTTCAGGGCCTGGAGGGCTCCCGCTCGCGTCGCCGGACCGTCCATTCCGGCCAGTACGTGGGCGGCGGCCCGTGCGTCGGCGATCAGCGCCTCGTCGACGCCGGACTCGACGAAGGTCTTGACGTCCTCCTCGGTGCCGAGGAGTGCGGCTTCCGCCGCCCGTCGTACCGAGGGACCGCCGTCGACCATGTAGTAGACGGCCGTACGTCGGGACAGCAGCGGGTCGTACGCCGGAATCTCATAGTCGTCCTCAGCGAGGGCCGGCATCGCGGGCTGGATGAGACCAGCGACCAGCACCACGATGATCACGGCGGCGATCCGCCGTATCCAGGCGGACACGGACGTTCGTGAGGAAAAGCGGGCGGAGCGTCTTACCTTCACTGTCACAGCATCCTCCGTGGACGGCAAAATGGGCAGACGGATGACGTCTATGGGCGGTTACATGGCTGCACAAGGGGCAGTCGTCGACGTGGTCGGGGTGACGTCAGGTGCTCGTCCGGGAGGCTCGTGACAAGTGGCGGAACGATTCCGCCGATGCCGATGGTCGTCGGCCGAAACGACCTTTCCGATCAGTAGCAATTCGACACTGCCCGCCGTTCTGTGCGGCATGACCATGCCGAGTCGGGACACGGTGGCCGTACCGCCCAGTGGGCGTGGTGGTGCCCTGGGAGGGGCTCAGGAGTCGGACATGCAAAACCCAACCAGCGACGGCAGTGCGCCCGCGGGATCCCACGGAAGGTTCTTCATTCCGTACCTGCGGCCTCATTGCCGCGACCACTGCCCGGGCCGCTGCGAGTACATCTCTTCGGAATTGAGGTCAGATGCTGCAAGCAAATAAACGCAGCATCGATCGACCACATGTCACAGCTACCCCCGTATGAGCGAGACAAGGCTTGTAGACCGTACCGACCGAACTGGACGCGCACAAGACCAAGTTATGTGGGCCCAGCTCCGGACCACGGCGCCCGCCGGGACCGGCCCGACGTACGACGCGAGGCGTCGACGCTGGGCTCGGCCGACGAGGCGGGGCGGCTCTACCGCC
This sequence comes from Micromonospora sp. NPDC050417, assembly GCF_044458865.1. Taxonomy (NCBI): domain Bacteria; kingdom Bacillati; phylum Actinomycetota; class Actinomycetes; order Micromonosporales; family Micromonosporaceae; genus Micromonospora; species Micromonospora sp. NPDC050417. The sequence goes on along the minus strand of NZ_JBITIH010000014.1, from coordinate 719 downwards.
CGTTACCTTTTCGAAAAGTTCCCAGTTGGGGACTGATCGGTCGCCCGGCCCGGTATGACTGTGAGGCTTGATCGGGTTGGCCGGTTCATGATCGGCTGATGGCCGGCAGCGGCGGGGGTGACTCTCGGTATGACTGGCTTCGTGCCTTTAGTAAGACTTGTCCGCCCGCTGCTGTCGGCACCGGCCCGGCCGGAGACGATGGCCTGATTAGGAGCCTGACCGCCAGATTACGGCTGGCGTGTCCCATCACAGTCCTGCCTTCTCCGCACCGGACCGGGACCTGCAAGCGTCCCTCCGGGCAAGGAGAAGAACGCGTGTCCATGCTGGCAGACATCGCCGAGGTCGTCATTGGCGTCGACACTCACAAAGACACCCACACTGCAGCGCTGATTGATTCCCGCACCGGTGCCGTTCTGGACAGAGCCACCGTCAACGCTGATCCAGCCGGATACGCCGCTTTGACCGTGCTGGCTGACCAGCATTCAGGATTGCGGGCCTGGGCGTTGGAAGGGTCCGGCGGCTACGGCGCCGGCCTGGCACGGCATCTCGCTGCCGCCGGTGAGATGGTCGTTGAACTGGACCGGCCTCAGCGACCTGCCCGTCGTGGCGGCGCGAAGTCGGATCTGATGTTCCCCGGGTTCGGTGGAGTCGGTTTGGTTGACTTTCGTGCGTTTCGCTCGTTGAGGAGAGACGTGCCGAGGAGTTATCCACCCGAATTC
>NZ_JBITIH010000013.1:211982-233033 GCF_044458865.1 Micromonospora sp. NPDC050417 | reverse complement strand
CAGCGTCCAACCTCTTCCGACCCTGCGGCCGACGATCGCTGCGAACCTCGAACATCACAACCCCTGACACGATCAGGCGTTGCAACGATCCCTAGAACCCGAGGCGATAACAAGGGGCCCTTCCTTTCACTCATTCGGGCCAGGGGTTGGTTTCGATCATCCGGACGAAGTCGGTACGGGTGAAGTCGGGCACGAAGTGCGCGAGCACGTCGGCGTTGACGGTGCCGAACGTGGTCTCCGGACGGTCCCGGAAGCCGTTGGTGAACGTGGCCAGGATCTGCCGCTTGAAGTCCGGGCGGGGATGCGCCTCGGTGACCGCCGCGATCGCCGCCGGGTCGAGGGCGTCGTAGCCGATGCCCAGCACGTCGGTCTCCACGCCGGCGGTGACGAGGGCGACCTCGGGTTCCATGAACTCGGGGATGCCCGGGGTGGTGTGCAGGGCGATCCCGGTCCAGACCTTGCGTACGGAGTCGGCGTCGATGCCGTGCGCGACCAGGAAACGGCGGGCCTCGTCCGCGCCGTCGATCTCGAAGCGCCGGTCGGCGCTGCGGTAGCCGTCGGTCAGCCCGAGATCGTGGAACATCGCGCCGATATAGAGCAGTTCGGGGTTCGGGTGCAACCCCCGGCGCTGTCCCTGCAGCATGCCGAAGAGGTAGACCCGCCGGGAGTGGTGGAACAGCAGCGACGGCGCCGCCTCACGTACCAGGTCGGTCGCCTCGCCGACCAGGCGACTCGGCGGGATCTCGATTCCGGCGACGCGCTCGGCCATCGGTTTCTCCTCAGGATCGGAAGATGGGGACGGACGCCCCTGGGTCGTGGCCCACTCTCGCCGCCCGCGCCGATCAGCCGCCATGTCCTTTCAGCCATACTGGCCACAGATTAGGACATCACAGTAGGTGGTAGAGCCATGACGGACAGATCCATTCGACCCCACCGGGTCGGCGTGCTCGTCTTTCCCGGCGTCACCCTGCTCGACGTCGCGGGTCCGGCCGAGGTCCTCACCGAGGCAAACCGGTACGGCGCCGCGTACCAGGTCACGCTCCACTCACCCGACGGCGAGCCGGTACGCTCCTCGACCGGCCTGGGGCTGACCGTCGACGGCCCGGTTCCGGCCGTGACCGGGCTCGACACCGTGCTCCTGCCCGGTGCCGAGTCGCTGGCCGTCGCCGGCCTCGACCCCGCACTGGTGGCGGCGGCCACCACGATGGCCGACTCGGCCCAGCGAGTGGTCTCCGTCTGCACCGGCGCGTTCCTGCTCGCCGCCACCGGCCTGCTCGACGGCCGGCGGGCCACCACCCACTGGCGGCACGCGCAGACGCTCGCCCGGCGACACCCGAAGGTCGACGTCGAGGAGGACTCCCTCTACGTCATCGACGACAAGGTGGCGACCTCGGCCGGCGTCACCGCCGGAATCGACCTCACCCTGGCCCTGGTGGAGGCCGACCACGGCCCGACGCTGAGCCGGGACGTGGCCCGGTCCCTGGTGGTGTTCCTGCAACGACCCGGCGGGCAGTCCCAGTTCTCCGCCCCGTCGCGGACGCCCAAACCACGTCACCGCCCACTACGCGAACTGCTCGACACCGTCGCCGCCGACCCTGCCGGCGACTACTCCGTACCCGAACTCGCCGCCGCCGCAGGCGTCAGTCCGCGCCACCTGACCCGACTCTTCCAACGGGAACTCGGCACCACCCCCGCACGGCACATCGAGCGTCTCCGGCTCGAAGCGGCGCAGACCCTGCTCGACGCCGGCCACACCGTCACCTCGGCGGCGGGGCGGAGCGGTTTCGGCAGCGACGAGAACCTGCGCCGGGCCTTCGTCCAGCACCTCGGCATACCGCCGGCCACCTACCGGCGCCGCTTCGCCAGCACCATCCGACCACGCTGACCGGCCCTGGACCACCTGGGTCGTGACCGCCACACCAGCACGCCGGCCAATGCCGCGGCCAGCAGGCTCCCGACCGCGACGACCTGCCGCACCGGCGCGGGCCAGGGCCCGCGGTCCGGGTCGTCACCCGACCGTACGGTCAGCGTCGGCAGGAGCGCGGTGGCGGCCCGGATCTCAAGCGCCAGGCACGGCTGCATGTGGTACTCGCAACTGTTGCCCCGGTCTGGGCGGGTCAGCACAACCGGGTCGCCCCCGCGCAGCGGAAGCTCGCTGATCCCGTCCAGGGTGAGCGCGAGAACCCGGTCGGGCGAGCGCCAGCCGAGTAGCTGCTCGGCCGAGACCGGGGGCGGCACCGGTGCGTCCGCGACGGCGTCGACGAACCGGACCTCGTACGGGTCCGAGGCCCCGGTACCGGAGAACGAGTCCTTCGGTTGGACCGCGAGCAGCCGGCCGTCGGGTGACCAGGCCACCCGGGGGGCCAGGACGAAGCCGCCGGGAGTGGCCACCCGGCGCAGCCGCTGCCCGGCCCGATCGACGATCCAGGTCTCCGCACCGGACTGCACCGCCAGCGACCCGCCGTCCGGGGAGAACGCCGCCGCCGACACCGCCTCCACCCCGGTCACGGTGGTGGTACGGCCGTCGGTCAGGTCGAGGAGGGTGAGTGTCCCCCGCTCCCGGGCAGTCTGCTCGACCTCGCCGATGACGGAACTGCTGCCCTGGTACGGCGTGGCCGAATAGGCGACGTAGCGGCCGTCCGGTGAGGAGGCGAGCAGGGCGACGGCAACCGGAGCCGGTAGCCGGAACTGGTGCCGCAGGCCGGTGGAGAGGTCCAGCACCGTGAAGGCGCTGGTGGCCCGGCTCGCTTCGGTCGTGACCACCGCACGTCCGTCGGCGGTCAGCAGCCAGGGCGTCCCCGGCGGTATCCCGTCGAGCTGCCGATAGCTGTTCCCGTCAGCGCCGAGCGCGAGCCGCTGCCAGACATTGATCGTTTCGCCGCTGCCGTACTCGAAGATCATGACGGCCCGGTCCAGCGGGGCGTCCCCGATCGTGCCGGTGCGGAACGAGAAGGGCGCGAGCCGGTCGGGCAGGCTGACGCCGGTCACGGCGGTGGCGGGCTGCGGCGACCGGGACGGCAGCGGGCCCAGCCCGAGCAGACCGACCGCGAGCAGGACGACGAGCACGACCGAACCGCCGAGCGCCCGCCGCCGACGTACGCCGCGCCGACCGACCGCCACCAGCCGCTCGGCGTACCCCTCGGGCAGCGCCGGCCCGTCCCCCGGATCGGCGCCCCGGAACAGCTCGCTCACCCGCTGGTCGGTCATCAGGACTCCCGCACGTAGTCGGGCATCAGCCGGCGCAACGCGGCGATGGCGAGTGAGGTCTGGCTCTTGACCGTGCCGGTGGAGCAGCCGAGCGTCCGGGCGGTCTCGGACACGTCGAGCCCGTCCCAGAAGCGGAGCACGAGCACCGCCCGTTGTCCGGGCGAGATCCGGGCCAGCGCCGCCATCAGGTCCAGGCGGCTCTCCGTACCCGGGTCCGGGGCCGGTCGGTCGGCCGACTCCGCGAACGTCCGGACCCGCCGGGCCCACCAGCTCTGGCGCTGGTCGAGGAAGGTGTTGACCAGGATCCGGCGGACGTACGCGTCGGGTGACTCGGCGGTCGACGCCTGTGACCAGTGCCGGTACAGCTTGAGCAGGGCCGCCTGGACCAGGTCGTGCGCCTCGTGCCAGTCCCCGCAGAGCTGGAAGGCGGTACGGCGCAGCGCCACCGTCCGGCCACGGACGTACTCGACGTACGCCTCTTCCTCGTCCGCGCGCATCCGGCTCCCTCCCTCGCACCTGATAGACACCAGCAGGGCCGTTCGGGGTTGTGGGCAATGATCGAAATTCTTCGCGACGGTACGGTTTTCTCGCCGACGGTACCGACGGCGGCGACCGGTGCACCCGCGGGTGTGATGTGAGGAGTCCAGATGACATCGGTAGCGGTGACCCGCTTCGGCATTGTCGGCAGCGGCTGGCGTTCGTTGTTCTTCCTGCGACTGGCCCGGCTGTTGCCACAGTGGTTCGAGGTGACCGGAGTGGTGACCCGGACGGCGGAGCGGGGCGACGAGGTACGGGCCGAGTGGGGTGTACCGACCTTCCGTACGACGGGCGAGCTCCTCGCCCACGGGCGGCCTGACTTCGTCATCGTCTCGGTGCCCTGGGCGGTGACCCCGGAGGTGACCCGTGACCTGGTCGGCCAGGGGGTACGGGTGCTCGCGGAGACGCCTCCCGCGCCGGACCTGGACGGGCTGCGGTCGCTCTGGGCCGAGGTCGGCGGCAGTGGTTTGGTGCAGGTCGCAGAGCAGTACCTGCTGATGCCTGGCCATGCCGCGCGACTCGAACTGGTCCGGGCCGGGGTGATCGGCGAGCCGACCTCGGTGCAGATCTCGTCGACGCACCTGTACCACGCGGTCTCGCTGATCCGTGGCCTGCTCGGGGTCGACTACGACAGTGCCGAGGTGAGCGCGCGGTCGTTCGTCGCGCCGCTGGCCGATCCGTTGTCGCCGGCCGGCTGGAGCGGTGACGGTACGCCGCAGCAGCTCGCCACCACGCTCGCGACGATCGACTTCGGTGGGCGGATGGGCCTGTACGACTTCACCGACAACCAGTGGTGGAACCCGTTGCGGGCCCGGCGGCTGACCGTACGCGGCTCGCTCGGCGAGCTGGTCGACGACTCCGTGGTCCGGCTGGTCGACCCGACGACCCCGGTCGAGTCGACGCTGGTCCGCCGGCAGACCGGTATCGACCTCAACCTGGAGGGGCTGGATCTGAAGCACATCAGCTTCGACGGGTCGGTGGTCTACCGCAATCCGTTCGTGGGCACGGGGCTCTCTGACGACGACATCGCGGTGGCGGACATCGTGGCGCGTACCGGCGCGTGGGCGCGTGGCGAGGAGGCGGCGCCGTACCCGCTCGCGCAGGCGTGTCAGGACCATCTGATCAGCCTGGCCATCGAGGAGTCGGTCCGGACCGGCGTACCGGTGGTCACCGCGCGGGAGGCATGGGCCGGCGTCTGAGGCCCGAGCCTGAGGTCGGCACCACAGGTCGGGGCCGACCTCGTTTCGGGGGATCCGGACCATTCGTCCCACCCGAGGCCAACCGAGCACTTACTTTGATCACGGAGTGCGATCCGTCGATCACGAAGAGGTGCCGCCGGTGTTCGCTGCTGTGGGACGGCTCGTGGTCCGCCACCCCGTCTGGGTGATCCTCGCCTGGGTGGCCGCCGCGGTCGGCGTGATCGGCTTCGCGCCGACGCTGACGGCCACCACCGACGAGGCGTCGTTTCTCCCCTCGCACTACGAGTCGATCCGGGCCGCGCAGCTCCAGCAGCAGGCGTTCCCTCGGGCCGCCACGCCTGCGGCGATCATCGTGTTCGAACGCCAGGACGACGGGCCGCTGACGGAGACCGACGCGGCGAAGGTGAACTCGATCTCCCAGGCGCTGGCCGGACGACACATCCCGGACGTCATCGCCCTCACCCCGACACCGCCGTCACCCAACCGACTGATCCAGATCATCGCGGTCGAGATGACCCCGCAACGGGGACCGGGTGACCAGGCGCAGCCGGACGCGGTCAAGGCGCTCCGGGCCGCGCTACCGGACCTGCTCGCGGGCTCCGGGCTCAAGTCCGGCATCACCGGTACGGCCGCACAGAACCTCGACGCCCAGAAGTCCGGGGACCGGGCCAACGCGATCATCGGTATCACCACGATCGGCCTCATCCTCGTCCTGCTGCTGATCATCTTCCGCAGCCCGATCATCGCCATCCTGCCGGTGATCGCGATCGGTCTGGTGTCGCAGATCGCCACCGGGCTGATCGCCTGGGCCAACCAGGCATTCGACCTCAAGACCGACAGCTCGGTCAGCGCGATGCTGATCGTGGTGCTGTTCGGGGTCGGCACCGACTACATCCTGTTCCTGATGTTCCGCTTCCGGGAACGGCTACGGCTCGGCGAGGACCCGAAGACCGCGATGGTGAGCGCGGTCGCGCGGGCCGGTGAGGCGATCGCCTCGGCCGCCGGCGCGGTGATCATCGCGTTCCTGGCCCTGACCCTCTCGACCCTCGGCCTGTTCCGCTCCCTCGGCCCAGCGCTGGCGATCGCGGTCGCCACCACGCTCGTCGCCGGCCTGACGTTGATCCCGGCGATCGTCTCGCTCCTCGGCACCAAGGTGTTCTGGCCGTCGAAGGCGTGGCGGCACGAGCCGCGCGGGGCCCGGTTCGCCGCCATCGGCCGCTCGCTCGGCCGCCGCCCGGCTCTCTACGCGGGGGTGTCCGGGGTCGCGCTGATCATCCTTGCCGTCTTCTCCTTCGGCTTCCACCCCAACTTCGACCTCAGCAGCGGATCGACCGCGACCGAGTCGGAGTCGAACGTCTGGAGCAAGGAGCTACTCAAGGGACTGCCGGCCGGGGCGACCGAACCCTCCATGGTGTTCCTCCGCTCCGACACCGGCCAGCCACTCCCGGCCGACCAGCTCACCGCGTACCGGGCGGCGCTGGCCAAGGTGCCCGGTGTCGGACAGGTCGGGGAACCCACACTGTCGCCGGATCGGACCGTCGCCGACTTCCAGGTGACGCTGGCGAACACCCCGCAGTCCGCCGCCGCACTGCGCACGATCAAAGGTCCGTTGCGCGACACCGCGCACTCGGCCGCGCCGGACGGCACCACCGCACTCGTCGGCGGCATCACCGCGGTCTTCGTCGACATCCAGGCGGCGGTGAACCGGGACTACGCCGTGGTGTTCCCGGTCGCGGCCGTGCTCATCATGATCATTCTCGGACTGCTGCTGCGCAGCGTGGTGGCGCCCTGGTATCTCATCGTGTCGGTGGGACTGGGCTTCGCCGCGACCCTCGGCGCCACCGTGCTGATTTTCCAGGACGCCCTCGGCGAACCCGGTCTGATCTTCATCCTGCCGGTGATCATGTATCTCTTCGTGGTCGCGCTCGGCACCGACTACAACATCCTCATGGTCGCCCGGCTCCGGGAGGAGGCCCGCGAGGGACGCGACCCCCGCGATGCCGCCGCCATGGCGATCCGGCACGCCGGGCCGACCATCGCCGCCGCCGGTCTCATCCTCGCCGGCACGTTCGCCTCACTGATGCTGGCCGGCAACAGCACGCTGACCCAGATGGGCTTCGCCATCTCGGCCGGAATCGCGATCGTCGCCTTTGTCATGTCGCTCTTCCTCACCCCCGCCATCACCGCCCTGCTCGGACACACCGCATGGTGGCCCGGCCACGCCGACGTCGACCGAGAGGCGGCCCGCGCGGCAGCACCCGGACCGGACCGCCCCTGACCGCTCCGGGTCGCTGGGCGGCCCCGATCCCCTACTCGGCGTGACGATCGTGACCGCCGACGGCGGCACGCTGGTCTCCTGAGTCGCCGCCGGCGAGGTCGGGGTGAGGCGAGGGCGCCGGCGTACGTGGCGTGCACCCGGCGGTAGAACCCGCTGGCGATGCCCTTGATCGTGGCCTGGATGCCGCTGTCGGTCATGCCGAGCCCGCCGGTGGTCAGGCCGCCGAGGTAGGCTCCTGGTTCCAGTCAATGTCGTCGATCCGCCCGGCAACGGTCGACGTCGCCGGTTCTTGGTCACGGCTCACCGCACCGTCACGGCCCTCGTAGAGGTCGAGGTAGAGCTGGTCCAACTCGTCGGCGAGATCGCCCACCCGCTCCGGGCGGACGATGTCGTGTGCCAGCCCCAGTTCCCGGCCGAGCCGGTGCACCCGCAACGGCAGGTCGTTCGCGTCGGCCAGCCTCCGGGGCAGGTCGACAGCGGCGCCCTGGTCGATCGACTCGTCGTTGACCGAGAACGCCACCGCCACACTGCGCAGGTCGCTGCGACCGGGCAGCGCCGGCAGGTTGATCGTGATGCGCAGGTACTGGGAGAGCGCCGAGAGCCAGAACCCGGTTCCGGTCACCTGACGGTCGGGCAGGATCCGAAACCCGAACAGTACGGTCAGCGGCTTGATCAGGTAGCTCGGCGCCTTCGCCGGGTTCACCCCGTAGAACGGGGCGAGGACGAGCAGCCGGCGGACCACGTCGGCGCGGTACTGGGCCAGCCAGGTGCCGAGTACGGCTCCACCGGAGATGCCGACGACCCCGACCTCCTCCCCCAGGCCGGCCGCGATGGTGACCGACTCGTTCGCGTACCCGACGAGTTCGGTCGCGGTGAGCCGCCCCTCCTCCCGCCGGTCGACCAGTCCGTGCCGGGGAGCGCGCGGGACGTACACGTTGTAACCGTGCGCGAAGTAGAACCGGGCCAGGTTCGCGTACTGGGCCGGTGAGACGGTGTAGCCGTGCAGCATCAGCACGGCCCTGGCGGTGCGGACCCCGTGGGAGAGCAGCACGCTCCCGCCCTCCGGGGTCACCTCCGGATCCTCCCGGTCCGCGGCGACGATCTCCTCCGCCCGCGCGATCGCGGCGGGGTAGTCGAGCGACTCGACCAGTGCGTGCCGCAGTCGTCCGTGACGCAGCGGCCACGCGTACACGACCAGCGCCGGCAGGAGCAGCAGCAGGATCAGCAGCCCGACCGCGACGACGAGCCAGGGCAGGAGACCGCCGACAGGAAACGCCGCCGAGTGGAGCGAAGAGTAAGTCAAGGTTCACCTGCCGTCACCGGAGCTGACGTCGACCTGCCGGGCGTACGTACGACAAACGGTAGTGACGGCGGTCGCGTACGCGCTCGCGGCTGTGGTCGGGATCATGTCCGGTCCGGCCGCCGGGGGCGTTTCGTACGTTGCCCTGCTTGAAAAGCATCACAATCTCACCGAGAGTCGGATCTGCGACTCTGCCCCACGACAGCCGTCTACCCAGGTCAGTAGCCTGATGAAGGCGGTCGGGTGGGGTTCGCCCCGTCCTATGCGACTACCTAGGGTGGGGATCATGAGGAAAGCTGCGGCAGTTCGCCGAAGCACGCTCGCCCTGGTGCTGGCGCTGGTGGTGATCGGGGTGGGGTTCGGTCTCCGGACCGCCGCGGACGCCGGCTCACCGCCCCCGTCCGCTGCCGCGCTGCTCGGCCCCGACTATGTCGACATCGCCACCGTGCCCGGTGGGCAGGTCGACCCGGACCCGGTCCCCGGCGCCGCGACCGGCACCTACACCTGGGACTGCGGCCGGAACGCCAACGGCCATCGCAACACGGCGAACGTGGTGGTGGTGCCGGGCATGCCGGGTCCGGTGCACCACGTGCACGACTACGTGGGCAACCTCTCCACCGACGTCGACTCCACCGTCGACAGCCTCGTCGGCGGGGACACCACCTGCGCCAACGGCGACAAGTCCACCTACTACTGGCCGGTGCTGCGTACGCTCCCCGACGGCCACGGCGAGCACGCCGCGCCGACCGTGGGACAGGGTGCTCAACCGGGTGCTCCGGTCGAGCACCTGGGCGAGATCCAACTGCCGGTCTCGTTCACGCTCACCTTCTACGGCAACCCACGGACCCCGGTGATCCCGATGCCGTCGCTGCTGCGCGCCACCATGGGCGACGCGGTCGCGATCACCAACGGTGGGGCGCGGGCACGGGCCACCTGGACCTGCTCCGACACCCCGGACCGGCGTACCACCCGGTATCCCGTCTGCGGGCCCGGTCGACAGGTCGTCCGGGTCTTCGACTTCCCCAGTTGCTGGGACGGGCGGCGGCTGGACAGCGCCGACCACCGGCAGCACCTGGTCTTCCCGGTCGCCGGCGGCGGATGCCCGGTCGCTACCTTCGCGGTGCCGCGGCTGCGCCTGGTGGCGAGCTACGACCTGCCGCCCGGCACCCGCTACCAGATCGACGCGTTCGACGGTCAGCACAACAGCCCGCTCACCGACCACGCCTTCTTCGTCAACCTCTTCCCCGCACCGCTGATGGCGCAGGTGGTGCGCTGCCTCAACGCCGGCGAGGTCTGCGACGACAAGGGCGCCACGGCCGGGTGACGGTCCGGTGACCGTACGGCCACCGGACCGTCGAACGGGTCGAGGAGTCGAGCGCACCGGGCCCTGACCGGCGTCGGCCGTACCCCGGTCACTGCGGACGCCCAACCTCGAACCGGCCGTCGTCCGAGGTGACGACGATCGTGACGGTTCGTTGCTCCCCGTTCACCAGCACCGCGCACGGAAATCTCGTGCCGACGCGTACCGGCTGGTCGGCCGGGCAGCTCACCGCGGTGACGTCGACCTGGTAGCTGTTACGCAGCACGTCCGTCACGCCGACCTGCAGGGCCGCCCGGTCGAAGACCAACTTGTCGAGGAAGCCGGGCCAGACGAGGCCCAGCACGACCACCAGGGCGGCCAGCACCAGCACCGGACCGACGACCAGGAGCGTGCGGCGCGTCGTCGGCAGCCGCCACCGGGGCCGCCGGTCGGACTGCCCCGGGTCCTGGGCCGGCCGCGACTGCGACGCCGGCCCCCACTGCGGTACGGGTGCCGGCCCCCACTGCGGAGCCGGCACCGACCCCCAGCGAGGCACCGGACCCGCCCCACCGCCACCCGAGGCAGTCCCCGGGCCGCCGCCGGTGGGCTGGCTCCAGGACTGCGGGTCGTTGCTGCCGAACGGTCCGTACGGGCTGGTCATGTCGTCTCCCGGAATCGGTCGCCGGATCAGTAGCCGGCGACGGTGGGTGCGGAGATCGCCTGCGGGGCGGCCTTGGTCTTGCCGCCGGCCGGGCTGATCGCGAACCAGGTGCCACCGACCCCCTGGCCGAGGATGTCGCCGGGCTTCTCGTCCTTGGCGAAGTAGTAGACCGGCCAGCCGTTGATGGTCACCTGACAGGTGCCGTCGGCCCGCTCGACGTAGCCGACGAGCTGCGGGTCGACGCCGCTGGGGTAGATCGCCCCCGGCGACTTGATCAGCAGGGGCGGCCAGGTCTTGGCGCAGTCACCGTTGCAGTTGGACTTCGACGGCTGGGCCGTGTCCTTGTCGAAGCGGTAGAGCGTCCTGCCCTGCCCGTCGGCGACGAAGGCACCGATCTGCGCGGAGGCGGTGCTGTTGAGCTGGACGATGTTGCTCCCCTGGCCGGTGTCGGGCGCCGGCGAGAGCGGTACGTCGGAGGGACCGCTGTAGATCTTCACCCGCCGTTGGGTCTTGGCCACCACCGGCGGTGTGACCGGAGTGGAACTCGGCGTGTCCCCGATCACCTCGGGCGTCGGCTCGGTGCTCGGGGCAACGGGCACGGCCGCGATCGTCGCGGTCGCGGTCGGAACCGTGGCGGTGGCGGTCGCGGCGCCCTCGTCGCCACAGGCGGCCAGGGCCGCCAGGCCGGTCAGGGCGATCGCGGCGTACGCGATCCTGCGGGGCAGCTTCATGACGTGTCCACCTCTTGCTGGTCGTTTCCGTGTGGGTGCCGACGGCGTGTCGGACCCGGTTCGGCATTCACACGGAACGGACCACGAACCGGTTCACCCGGCGCGGGAAATCACCGTCGGACCGGTCTCCGAAAAATTCGCTGAACCGATTCCGACGGCGGTCCGTGTGGATGGTGGCAACGGCGACGGGGACTTCGAAGCGAGACCGCCGAGCCCCTGTCGACAGCACTTCTCATCCACGAAGAAAGCAGGAACGTCATGGCGACCTACCACATCCAGACCGAGGACATGCAGGAGTCGGCGAGCTGGCTGCAGCAGAACATGCAGACGCTGCTGGACGGGATGAACCAGGCCAAGAGCAAGATTGACACCCTGATCCAGGGCGGCTACAACACCCCGGCCGCACAGGCGAAGTTCGGTCCGTACTTCGACGAGTACAAGTCGAGTGTGGACCAGACCCTCCAGGGCATGGAGGGCATCAGCCAGTACCTCCAGCAGGTCGGCACGGCGTTCGAGGACACCGATACCCAGACCGGAAACAGCCTCGGCTGAATCGGGGACATCAAGGCCGCGCGGTGGAACGCCACCGCGCGGCCTTGTCCGTTTCCCGCCCAGCACATCCGCTGTTTCCCGCCCAGCACATTCGACCGGTTCCCCACCGGGAACGAACCGACCAGGAGAATGTCGTGCGCCTCTTGCTCACCGTTGTGGATCCGCCCTCCGTCGCGACGGACTACCAGGTGGACGTCACACCCGAGACCACCGTCCACGAACTCGCCGGGGCACTGGCCGCCCGACGGCCGGAGCCCACCGAGGAACCGCCCCCGATCTTCGTTGCCGGGACGCCACTGCATCCCGGTCTGGCCCTGGCCGAAGCGCCGCTGCGGCAGGGCACGGTACTCGGGCTGGGCCACCCCGTGGAGGAGACGGCCGCGCCGCCACGAGGGCTGGTCGAGGTACGGGTGGTCGGCGGCAGCGACGCCGGTGGTGTCTACCCGCTCGACATCGGTGAACACACCGTGGGCGCGGCGAGCACCTGCCGGGTACGTCTTTCCGATCCGACCCTGGCCGCGGTGACGGCCCGGGTACGGGTCTCCCCCGACGGCCGGTGCCACCTCCTCCCGGTCGGCGCCGGACTGCTGCTCGACCGCGCCGAACTCGACGGTGAGGTGGTCTGGCCGCCCGGGGCGCAACTGGCCGTCGGCTCGTCCCTGCTGGAACTCCGTACGCCGGAACGGGCCGACGCCGCTCTGCAACTCTCCGAGGACCGGACCGGGTTCGACTACAACCGGCCTCCCCGGCTGCTGCCGGCTGCCAAGACCACCCGGTTCGCCCTGCCCAACCCGCCGACCCCACCGGAACGTCGCCCCCTGGCGCTGATCGCCATCCTGGCCCCGCTGGTGGTTTCCGGCGCGGCGTACTTCATCACGAAGAACCCGGCCACCCTGCTCTTCGCCCTGCTGTCGCCGCTGGCGCTGATCGCCAACCAGATCAGCAGCCGCCGCCAGGGCCGGGCGTCGTACCGGGGCCGACTCGCCGAGTACGAGGAGAAGAAGGCGCGCGTCGCCGCCGAGGCACAGGAGGCGCTGACCGCCGAGCGGGTGGCCCGCCGGCACAGCTGCCCGGACCCTGCCGCAGTGCTGCTGATCGCGGTCGGACCGCAGCGACGGCTCTGGGAGCGACGACGGTCCGACCCGGACTTCCTGGAGCTGCGGGCCGGCACGGCCGACCTGCCGTCCGAGGTCGTACTCAGCGACCCGGCCCAGGACGAGCACCGGCGGGAGATCCGGTGGAGTGCGCTGGACGTACCGGCGACGGTTGCCGTACGCCGGCACGGGGTTGTCGGTGTCGCCGGTGGTGAGCTGGCCCGGACCACCGCCCGGTGGATGCTCGCGCAGGCCGCGGCGCTGCACAGCCCCGAGGACCTACAGCTCTACCTGCTCGCCGGGGCCGGCGACGCCGAAGGCTGGGCGTGGACGCGCTGGTTGCCGCACCTGGCCCCGCGCGACGGTCAGGACACCCTGGCCACCGTCGGTGCCGACACGCAGACCCTGGCCCGTCGGGTGGCGGAGCTGGTCGCGCTGATCTCGGCCCGCGCGGCGGTCTCGACCACCGACGGTGCGTTCCGGGACGTCCTGGTCGTGCTCGACGGCGCACGCAAGCTGCGAACGCTGCCGGGCGTCACCCAGATCCTGCGGGAGGGGCCGGCGGTCGGCGTGTTCGCGATCTGTCTCGACGCCGAGGAGAAGCTGCTGCCCGAGGAGTGCCAGGCGGTCGTCTCCCAGCAGCCCGACGGCACCCTGCTGGTCACCCGTACGCTGGCCGAGCCGATCTCCGGTGTACACCCGGACCTGGTGGCGCCCGAGTGGCTGCGCCGGGTGGCCCGAGCCCTGGCACCGTTGCGGGACACCGGCGGCAAGGACGACGGTGGGGCCCTGCCGGACGCCAGCCGGCTGCTCGACGTACTGGCGATGGAACCGCCGGAGGCGGATGCCGTCGCGGCCCGCTGGGCGACCGGTGGCCGGACCACCGAGGCGGTGCTCGGCATCTCGCTGGACGGCCCGTTCGCTCTCGACCTGAAGCGGGACGGGCCGCACGCGCTGGTCGCCGGGACCACCGGATCGGGCAAGTCGGAGCTGCTCCAGACCCTGGTCGCCGCGCTCGCGGTCGCCAACCGGCCGGACGCGATGACCTTCGTGCTGGTGGACTACAAGGGCGGCAGCGCGTTCAAGGACTGCGTGCTGCTGCCACACACCGTCGGCATGGTCACCGACCTCGACACCCACCTGGTCGGTCGGGCGCTGACCTCACTCTCGGCCGAACTGCGACGCCGGGAGCACATCCTGGCCGAGGCCGGCGCGAAGGACATCGACGACTACGTGGAACTGCTGCGCCGGGAGCCGACCCGCACGCCGATGCCGCGTCTGCTGATCGTGATCGACGAGTTCGCCTCGATGGTCCGTGACCTGCCCGACTTCGTCACCGGGCTGGTCAACATCGCGCAGCGGGGCCGCTCACTCGGCATCCACCTGGTGCTGGCGACACAGCGACCCGGTGGGGTGGTCTCGCCGGAGATCCGGGCCAACACCAACCTGCGGATCGCGCTGCGGGTCACCGACAGCAGCGAGAGTCAGGACGTCCTGAACGCCCCCGACGCGGCCTCGATCTCGAAGTCGACACCCGGCCGGGCGTACGTCCGGCTGGCGCAGTCCTCACTGGTGCCGTTCCAGGCGGGTCGGGTCGGCGGGTTCCGCCCCGGTAGCGTCACGACCGAGCGACCGGCACCGTGGCTGGTGCCGCTGGACTGGACCGACCTGGGTCGGCCGGCACCGAGCCGCCCCGGCGGCTCCGCCCCCTCGGCCGAACTGACCGACCTCGCGGTCCTGGTCCAGGCGGTACGCGGGGCAAGCGACCGGCTCGCCATCGCGCCCCAGCACAGCCCCTGGCTGCCCGCGTTGCCGACGACGCTGACAGTGGACGCGCTGCCCGCTCCCCGTACCGGCGACTACCACCTGCCGGCGGTCCCGTACGGGCTGGTCGACCTGCCGGCCCGGCAGGAGCAGGTCCCGCTGGAACTGGACCTGGCCACGCTCGGGCACCTGCACGTGATCGGATCGTCGCGCAGTGGCCGGTCACAGACCCTGCGTACGATCGCCGGCACGCTGGCCCGCGCGCACTCCAGCGCCGACGTGCACCTGTACGGCATCGACTGCGGCAACGGCGCCCTGCTCGCCCTCGGCGAGCTGCCGCACTGTGGTGCGGTGGTGCAGCGGACCGAGGCCGAGCGGCTCGGTCGCCTGCTCACCCGGCTGACCGCCGAGATGGGGCGCCGGCAGCAACTGCTCGCCTCGACCGGCTCCGCGAGCCTGGTCGAGTTCCGGTCCGGGACGGCCGGGTCCGAGCGCCCGCCGCACATCCTGGTGCTGCTGGACCGGTGGGAGGTCTTCGACAAGACCTTCGCCGACTTCGACAACGGCACCCTGATGTCGGCGCTGCTCACCCTCCTACGCGAGGGCGCCGGCGTCGGTATCCACCTGGTGCTGGCCGGGGACCGGAGCATGTTCTCCACCCGGGTTTCCGCCACCACCGAGGACAAGTTGGTGCTGCGGCTCAGCGAGCGCAGCGACTACAGCATGGTCGGCATCAACTATCGCCAACTGCCCGACGAGATCGAGGCTGGCCGGGCGTTGCGGGCGGTCGACGGCGCCGAGGCGCAGATCGCGCTGCTGGCCCCGGTTCGCCTGGCCGGCGCGGAACCGGCGGCGGCCGACGGCTCCGGGCAGGGGCAGGCCCGGGTGCTCACCGAGATCGCCGAGGCGACCCGGTCGCGGGACCGGGAGCTGTCGGAGGCGGTCCGCCCGTTCCGGATCGACGTCCTGCCCGACGAGGTGAGCCTCGCGCAGGCACGGGCGCTGGTGCGCCCGACCGGCCCGCTCTGGGCCCTGCTCGGCGTCGGCGGTGACCAGCTCACCGGGGTCGGGCCCGACCTGGCCACCATCTCCAGCTTCGTCGTGGCCGGCCCACCCCGGTCGGGGCGCAGCACGGTGCTGATGACGATGGTCGCCGCACTGCTGGAACGGGGGACGCCGGTGGTCGTCGCGGCGCCGCGCCGCTCACCGCTGCGGGAGCTGACCGGGGTCCCGGGGGTGCTCGACGTGGTCGCCGGTGAGGACTTCACCTCGGCCCGACTGGCGGCGGCGACCGGCAACCGGAGCGGTCCCGTGGTGGTCGTACTCGACGACGCCGAACTGCTGCTCAAGTGCGATGCCGGCAGCGACCTGGGCGAGATCGCCCGGACCGGTACGGAGACCGGGCGGGCGGTGATCATGGCGGGCACCATCGACGGGCTCTCCGGCGGCTTCGGCGGCTGGCACGTCGACGCCCGCCGTAACCGGCAGGGTGCCCTGCTCAGCCCACAGGGGCTCGGTGACGGTGAGCTGCTCGGGGCGAAACTGTCCCGGGGTCAACTCGGCGGTGGGCGGCCCGGCCGGGCGCTGGCCCACTTCGGTGACGGCCGGGTACGGGCGGTGCAGGTGCCCCGTACCGACCTGGCTGCGGTGAAAGAAGCGGTACGGGAAGCGGCCCCCCTCGGCTGAGGCGGTACGCGATCAGGGGGGACACCGTCGGTGTCCCCCCTGAGCTTGTGTTGCCGGCGCAGTGCCGGTCACGCCGACTCCGGTCCCCCCTCGGTCGCCGCCGAGTGTCCGGCCGGGCCGGCCGCCGTGCCGGTGGACGGGGTGAGTTCCAACGTGCGGGTGATCGTGTCGAAGAGCGCGAACAGCTCGTCGACCTCGGCGACGTTCGGGCTGGACCCGGTCACCACCAGGACATTCGTGGCGCCGGGCAGGGGTACGACGGTGTGCATCACGACGGATCGGATGGTCGCCTCGTCCAGGGTGACGTGCTGGACGCCGTACACCCGGCCGACCGTACCGATGTCGTTGATCTGGGCGGTACCCACCCGCCGCCAGGTCCCGTCCGCCTGCTCCGGGTGCTGCACCGCGGTCAGGGCGCCGAGCAGGTCACCACTGGCCGGTGGGGTCACCACCGATACCAGCACGGTGGCGGTGAACGGGCCGTCCTCGTAGAGCTGGAACGTCCCGGCGGCGTGCACCGCGCCGGAGCGCCGGGCGTGCCGCACCGACCGGCGTACCGATTCGGTGAACGCCCCGGCCTGGATCTCGGACAGGCCGGCGTCGCGAGCCTGGGTCCAGACGTCGTGGGCGATCCGGTTCTCGCTGGCCTCGTCGGCGAGGGAGAAGTCGACCCAGTCCTCGGGCGTACGCAGCCGGAACCCGGTGGGAGCCGGGGCGGCCGTGGTGGTCACGTCGGTCACGTCAACTACTCCTTCGCCTGCGGTGCTGATCCGTCGGTCGCCGGTTCGGTGAGCGCGGCTACCGTCTGCTCGTCTGTCTCCCGGAACGCGTCCGCTACCGCCTTCGCCGCGTCGCGTACCCCCTCCAGGTCCTTGCCCAGGACGTGGCGGCCGTCGCCCCACCGCTTCTCGAACTCGTGTGCGGCCGATTCCAGGTCGTGCTGGCCGAGCGAGTCGACCAACTGGCCCATGGCTTTGATCGGTGCGCTGTCCATCAGGTCTTTGGTGCGTTGCAGCAGGTCGTGGACCCGCTCCAACTCTGCACCGGGAACGTCGATCACGCTCATGCGGATTCCTTCGGCCGTCGCAGCAACTCTGCGCGGTACACGGACCTGCCGGCCCACCGGTTCATTCGCCCTGAACCGATCCGGTCCCCGGTACGTGTGCGTGTCATTCCCGGAAAAGGGCCGGGAGACCCGCCCGTCGGGGCGCGCCCGTACCCATCCACGAGCCACTGTGAACGAGGTAGTCATGCGCAGGCTGATCCCCGGCATCGGAAGCGGCCGTACCAGCACGGCGTCGGGTTGGTTGGCCCTCGTGGCCGCCGCGCTGCTGATCCTGCTGCCCCTGACCCCCGGCCGGGCGGTGGCCGATCCGACGGTGCCGTACTGGGTGGTTCCGGGCGATCCGGGTACGGCCAGCCAACTGACCCTGCCCGGGGTCGCGGACCGGCTCCTCGGCGACAGCCGCCGCTGGCCGGAGATCTTCGATCTCAACCAGGGCCGGACCCAACCCGACGGGCTGACGCTGACCGACCCGGCGCAGCTACGCGCCGGGTGGGTGCTGGTGCTGCCGAACAACGGGAGTTCCGGCGAGATCCGGATCGGACCACCGCCCGGTGCGGACGGATCGCCGACGATCGCGACCCCACCGGGGTCCGCGCCGGGCGCACTGCCCCCGGCTCCTCCGGCGACGTCGATCGGCGGCGGTGCCGGAACCCGGATCCTCGGTCTCTCTCCCACCGTGGCGGTCGCGATCGGTCTGGGTCTGCTGCTGCTCGTGGCTGCGGCCGTCGTCGGAGTGCCGGCGCTGCGTCGCCGAGGCAGCCGACCGGCGGCGCCGGCACCGGTCGCGACCGGCTCCCGGGCGGTGCTCGACCGCGCGCTGCGCCAGCTCGCCACCCAGGTGTCCCGACCCCAGGTGTACGCGGCGGTCGTCGGTCCGGACCGGGTGTCGCTGCGGCTGGCCCCGGCGGTACCGGAGGCGCCGTCACCGTGGCAGCCGCGCGAACAGGGTTCGGTGTGGGAGGCGCCCAACTGGCAACTGGACGACGCCTCGGCCACGGTCGGGACAACCGGTCTTCCGCTGCTCGCCACGGTCGGCACGATCGGTGGCGAGCTGACCGTGGTGAACCTGGGACGGGCGCCGGGCGTGGTGGCGCTCACCGGTGACCCGGCCGTCTCGATGGCGGTGGTCGGCGCCTTCCTGGACGAGATCGGCGTCGATCCGACCGCCGCGTCGGTGGCGATCACCGTCGTCGGTCCGGTGCCCGGTACCCGGCTGCCCGGGGGCCGTCTGCGTACCGCCACGGATGTCGACGGGGTGACCGCGCCCGTCGCCTCGGGTCGGTCCGGCGCACCCGGTCCCGAGTTCGGCGCGCCGGGACCACTGCGCGGACAACTGGTGGTGGTCACCGCGCCGATTCCGTCGGTGGCGGTCGAGCGGCTCGGCGCACTGGCGAGGCTCTCGGACGACACGGCCGCCGTGCTGGTCGTCGGGGACGTACCGAACGCGGCCTGGCGGTTCGAGGCGGGCGCGGACGGCGCACTCGACGTCGGCGTACTCGGACTACGCCTCGACCCGCCCACACCGGCTCGCGCCCGCGGCGCCCTGCCGTACGGCGGCCGGGGCTGATCCCTCCCCTGCTCGTTACCCGAAAGGAAGGAAGTGGTGATGAAGGCAGTCAGCTCTCGTAGGCTGCTCGGTCCGCTGGCGCTGGCCTCGGCCCTGCTCGCCGCGGGGTGCACGAGCACGGTGACCAATCCGGTCGCCGTGCCTCAGCCGGATGTCGGCACCGTGCAGAACGATCTGGGTAAGCGCAGCCCGGAGGGCGGTTACTGGCCCAGGTCGGTGCAGCTCGGACAGAACCCGGAGTTGGGTCCGGTCGTGCTCGACGGGCAGGGCTTCACCCTGTACCGGTTCGACAACGACAGCCCGCAGCCGCCCACGTCGACCTGCACCGACGCCTGCGCGATGCGGTGGCCACCGGTGCTGGTCAGCGAAAAGATCACCTTCCAGAACCTGGACCCCACCGCGCTCGGCGTGGTGAACCGGGCGGACGGCACCCAGCAGGTGACCGTCGGGGGGTGGCCCGTCTACCGCTTCACCGACGACCAGGTGCCCGGACAGATTCTCGGGCAGGGAACGGAGGGGATCTGGTTCGCCATCGCCCCGGACGGCGGCAAGGCCGCGCCGCCCGGGGCGCCGATCGACAGCCGAGGAGGGTCAAAGTGATGGTTGGCACACAAACCATGCGCGTACGAACTCCACGGAAATCACTGCTTCATTGTTTGGTCCGGCGCCGGCAGACGTCGGCATGGTGGGGGCCGCGGAGGGCGGAGGAATATGGCGGGGTTAAGGACACAGCGTCGCCGCGAGGTGGCGGACGAGGCATTGGTCCGATCCCTGTTCCAGGAGCACGGTCGGGCGATGCTGGCGTACGCCACAGCGCTGACGCGGGACCGTGCGGCAGCCGAGGACGTGGTCCAAGAGGCGCTGGTACGCGCCTGGCGACATCCGGACAGCCTGGTCAACGGCAAGGGATCGGTACGCGGATGGTTGCTGACGGTCGTACGCAACATCGTCACCGACACCATCCGGGCGCGCAACGCACGCCCGACGGAAGTGGCGGAAACGCCGGTCGAGGTGGCGATCGAACGCGACCACGCCGACCATGTGGTCAATTCGATGGTTGTCGTGGACGCACTCAACAAGCTGTCACCGGAACACCGCGAGGTGCTTGAACAGGTATACCTACTCGGGAGTACAGTCGCGGAAGCCGCCAAGGCGCTCGGCATCCCGCCCGGGACGGTGAAATCGCGCTCCTTCTATGCACTCCGGGCGCTACGCGAGATCCACTCGGAGCGCTCACCCGGGATGGAACGGTCTGCCTCATGACGACGCTGGACAGCAAGAACACCTTTGATGACCACGTGGACATCGGCGGCTACCTGATGGGCACCCTCGATCCGGAGGAAACCCGCCAGGTCGAACAGCACCTCGCCGACTGCGCGGAGTGCCACGCCGAGGTCGAGTCGCTACGGGAGTGGCAGCAGGCGCTAGAGACCGTACCCGAGGCGATGTTGCTGGACGGGCCGCCCGAGGGCGGCGACCTGTTGCTGCAACGGACCCTGCGCCAGATCCGGGCGGAGTCCGGCGGCCGCCGGACCCGCCGCAACACGCTGATGAGTTCGGCCGCGGTGGTGGTCATCGCCGCCGCGATCTCAGCCGGCGTCGTGGTCGGCCGGGCCACCGACGACGGTTCGAGCCAGGCCCTGCCCACGCCCTCCCCCACGGTCGCGACCGCAGCGCCGGACACCCGGTTCGCCACTGCCGACGACGCGACCACGGGTGCCCGGATCACCGTCGCGCTCGTACCCGCGCCCGGCTGGGTACGGATCAACGCCGCGGTTTCCGGCATTCCCGCCGGTGAACCCTGCAAGTTGCTGGTGGTCGGCAAGGACGGCACCGAGATCCTGGCCGGTAGCTGGGTGGTGTCGCAGAAGGGCGAGGCCGAGGGCACCACACTCGACGGCAGCGCGCTGATCGACCCGGCAAATGTGGCCCGGGTCGAGGTGGAGAACGTCTCCGGCAAGAGGTTCACCTCGGTGGAGTTCTAACCCGTAGGCACCCATGACGGCGGAGTGGCCCCCCCCCCCCCCCCCGGGGCCCCCCCCCGTTTAGCCGGGCGAACAGGTCCAAACCCACCCCGGCGCCGCGGGCCCGGGGGGGGGGGCCGGGGGC